>CAYOMB010000177.1:0-2513 GCA_964404955.1 uncultured Dehalococcoidia bacterium | reverse complement strand
TTTGATTGGTCCCATCTGCATTCATTACATAGATTTCCCCGTACCCATCTCTATCAGAATTAAATGCTATTTTAGTACCATCAGGTGACCAGGAAGGGGTATCATCATTTGAATTATTATTTGAAATATTAGTTTGATTGGTCCCATCTACATTCATTACATATATACCATAGTTTCCATCTCTATCAGAAGTAAATGCTATTTTAGTTCCATCAGGTGACCAGGAAGGAGTATACTCATTTGAATTATTATTTGAAATATTAGTTTGATTGGTCCCATCTACATTCATAGTATAGATTTCCTCGTACCCATCTCTATCAGAAGTAAATGCTATTTTAGTTCCATCAGGTGACCAGAAAGGGGAATAATCATATGAAGAATTATTTGTAAGTCGAGTTATATCAGCAGTTGGATTAGACGTAGGTTTAACATCTACTATTTCTTTTTCATTAAGATCAGGAGGTGATTGTATTTCTTCATCTTCACCACCACAAGCAACCAATGTCGTTAATATTATTGCTAAAACAATTAATTTGCCCATAACCCACCTAGTCCGCAGAGTATAACATAAAATATTCCATTTTATTTTCACTAAAAGAGTACCATATAAGTGACAATGTTATTTTTACAAAAAGAGGTTTATAACTCCGAGATTATGGAAGTCACAATATTATGATACCTATGGATATTCAAAACGCAGAAAAAATATTACTCGAGATTAAGGAATTGATGGATGAATTAAATGTTATTTTCTTTCTTCGTCATGGTACTTGCTTGGGTGCTGTCAGAGATGCGCAACTTATTCCATGGGATGATGATCTAGATATTGGATCAATAATTGGAATGAATGGTCTTGACGAAAATTCCATTAATAAAACTGTTGATAAATTTAAGTTTGCTGGTTTTAAAACTGAGGTAAGCGAATCATCATTTCATATTGGTGTTACGCTTTCGAAACTAGGAATACTAATAGACTGGACCTGTTATAAGGTACGTGAGGGAAGTATATATCAATACCCTGGAGTCAAAATACCCATTGAGCTTCATGATAATTTAAAACCAATTTCGTTTCTTGGGGATACTTTCTTTGTGCCGAATCCTCCTGAAAAATACTTATTAATCAAATATGGACCTGAATGGCATACTCCAAAGCAAATGGATTATGAAGGAGATATTGTAAATTCGATACCAGAATCTACAATTCCGCTACAATTTGGCATATTTACTCGAATACAGAAGTTTTTTTTTCCAAAGAAATTCATTACTAAAATTCGAGTTCTCACACATGACAATAGACCTGTTGAGTCAGCTAATGTAACTATTGTAGGTCTTAAAAAATGTATGACTGATAGCCAAGGGTATGCCAAATTTGATTTGTTAGTTAAGGACTGGTACGCAGTTATTATTGAAAAAAGTAAAGATAAAGAGATTCTCTACACGGAGATTTTAAAACCAGGGGTAAATTACTATTATTTACCAAATAAATCTGAGACGTCAGGAAGAATACAAGTTTTGAAAGAGGAAGATTAACGAACCTTAAAAGGTTAATTAATCAATCTACTAGGGGTGGTGGATATTATGAGAATATATGTTGATATGGTAGGTGACTTGTTTCACTTTGGTCATGTGAATTTATTAAAGCAAGCTCGTGAATTAGGAGATTATCTTATTGTTGGAGTTCATTCTGACAAAGTTGTTGAAGGTTACAAACGTTTACCTATAATGACCATGGAAGAAAGAATAGCTACAATATTTTCTTGTAGATATGTAGATGAAGTAATACCTAATGCGCCTTTGTCTATAGATCTAAAATGGATTAATAAACACAATATAGACATGGTAGTACACGGTAATGATGTTTCTAAAGGTTTAAGCCAGAATTGGTATAAAGTCCCCATCGAAATGGGTATTTTACATCTTATCCCTTATACTTCAGGTATTTCTACCACTGATATTATCAAAAGGTGTAAGAATGCCTATTCTATACCAAGCTTGGATAAGTGATAATCCACAGTGCAATTGTACTATTAAAAAAGACGTGCCAATAATATTGATACTGCCATTAGAATAAGAACATATATAAGAACTTGATTATTACTTCTATTCATAATGTCATTAATATATCACGTCACGATAAACTACTGGAAACTATTTCCACAGTGTGAAATTACTATAAAAAAGGAACTGTTACGGTAATGTGTAACTATTGACGTTTCTTGGCATATATAAAAAATGAGGTGCTCCGAAGGGATATTAGTGCCCTAATAATCAGCTTTTCAGGCTTGAGTGAGCCACCTAACATGAATTAGGTTGATTAACGTATTGTTCACAATACACAAGCCGATTACTAGAACGTCTTTATTATAGCATGGATGACATGATTCTGGGGAAAGGATCTGATATATGGCAAACTTAATTGCTAGATATTACGAAACAATTACTCTGCCTCTGAGCTACGGTGGCTAAAAGTACCGATTTTAAACCTAAAAAGAGCCAATAAGTGTTAACCTACT
>CAYOMB010000176.1:0-2561 GCA_964404955.1 uncultured Dehalococcoidia bacterium | reverse complement strand
CACAATTGCCAATTAGTTCAAAAGTACAACCTTGTCTTAATTTGCTATCTGCTAAAGGTTCTATTAAAAAAGACAAATCGCTATGTGTATGTAAATCAATAAAACCTGGTGAAATGGAAAGTCCAGAAGCATCTATATTATATAAAGCTTCTTCTTCTATCTTACCAATCGCCAAAATCAAACCATCTGATATAGCAATATCAGCAATATAGGGGTTTGAACCTAAACCATCATAAATTAACCCATTACGGATAACAACTTCATACATAATATTTTTCTTTCTAAAAAAAAAGAAGCCGCCATTAAAAAACAGCGGCTTCTTATTTAATTTAAGCTTTAACGGCTAAACCTAGGGTTGCAGCATCCATAATCTGCATAACATCTGATTGATTCTCAAGATCCATAACTAAATTCAAAAGTGTATCAACTTGGCTTGGTGGAATTACTGCACCCGCCAAAGACTGAAATTTATCAATTACTTGAATATTAGTATATGGGCCATATGTGTCACCATGTCCGGGAACTCTTGTATTTAATTGACTTCCATTTTTTAGATTTACTGTAACGTCCCACCAGGATTCACCACCAATTGCACGATTTGGCCGATCTGCAATAGTTTCCTCTTGAGTTATGTTTACTCTTTCTAACATCGATTGTAGTTCTGGTCTGTTAGCGGAATCATCTGTAAAGCTTTCTAAGTCCAATCTACCTTTATCAACAATTAGTGATGCCACAGTATACCAAGTAGAAAATTTACCTTGCAAACCACTTTTTGGCCATCTTAAATTTGGAGCCATACATGAAGGATTGTCAGTTGTAATAATATCTACTGATTCTACATCTTCAGATTTAAATGAATGTTTGTTGAGTAATTCTATTATGGCTGTATTTGAACCATGTGTTCCACCACAGCAAGGCCATATCTTTATATCAATTCCATTTGCTACTTCTTTACCTGTTCCCATGATGGCCCATGGATAACCCAAATGCCTAGTCATATTACCTAATTGAACCATTTGTTCACCTAAGCACGCAGCATATCCGAATCTATCTTCCATAATATTTGGATTAGATTCATATCCCTTTCCGGCCATTTTTGCAGCTATTATTCCACTTTGGGAAGCTCTTCCTGGATGAAAAGGTTTTGTCATTGTTCCAAAATTTCCACGCAAACCTGAAGCCTGAGTTGCACCTAGACCTATAGCCATTCGTGTTTGCATTTCATCTAATCCAAGGGCTTTTGCAGCAACAGCAGTCGAACCCAAAGTTCCAACACTTGAAGTGGAATGCCATCCTTTAGCATAGTGATCAGGCCCCATATTTAAAGCAACATTTGCAAAAATATCAAAACCTACCAAATAAGAAGTTAGTACATCTTTTCCATTCAATCCTAGTTCTTCGGCTAAAGCAAAAGCTACAGGCATCAAAACGACTGCTTGATGTCCTCCAGAGCCCATATCATCAAAATCCTCTGAATGCCCTAAAGTACCATTTGCTAATGCAGCATTAGCAGAATTAGTTTTAATTGAAGTCCCCAAAACTCTAGATTGAGGAGTCCCCCCCATTTCGTCTACTAGTTCGGTAATAATTTTACCCAAAGGCCTTGTAGTTCCGTAAATAGCACATGCTATAGAATCTAAAATACAAAGTTTTGCAGCATATACTGCAGGCTCTGGAATCTCGGAATATTGAGCATTAGTAATAAATCTTGCCATTTGTTGTGTTGTACCCATTAGATAACCTCCTAATAAACTGAATCCAGAACAAAATATGGATTCTTAATAACAACTTATCAGGATTTTAGGAATAACTAATATCAAAGTCAATATTGTGAAACGCAGAACAATTACTGATACTTAATTATTGAAAAAATATCCACATTCTTAAGCAAATCTCTGCCATTTAAAAAACTTAGTTCAATTATTACAGCTATACCACAAACTTTAGCATTAAATTGATCTACCAAATCCAAACAAGCACCTAGAGTTCCTCCGGTGGCAATCAAGTCATCAATTAATAATATTCTATCATTTTCATTAATTGCATCTTCATGTATCTCAATAGTACTACTACCATATTCTAAATCGTAACTTGCTGACTTTGTTTTATAAGGTAATTTTCCACTTTTTCTAAATAAAACTAATGGTTTTTTCATACGGTCAGCTATTGGAGCTGCAAATAAAAAACCTCTAGATTCAACTCCTGCAACTACATCTATTTCGGCAAAATTATAGTTATTAATTATTTTATTGATAGCTTCCTGAAAGGCGTTAATATCTGACAGCAAAGGGGTGATATCTTTAAAAATTATACCTTCAATAGGAAAATCTGGAACATCTCTAATATATTTGTGTAAATCCATATGTCTCTTTTTTAATATATATCCATTGCAAAACTGAGACCATCAGGTGTCTCTTTAAAATCGAAAATAACCTTCTCATATTGAGTTAATAATTGCTCATTTATAAGTAACACAATTTGTTCATTAAATTCTATCTTAGTATCGAAATCTTGCTCTGTATCCAAAACTATTCCAAAGTCTCCAGGACCAGTCCATGAAG
>CAYOMB010000175.1:0-2605 GCA_964404955.1 uncultured Dehalococcoidia bacterium | reverse complement strand
TATAAATCCTAAGCCATACCCCCTATGTCGACCCTAGTTACATGCATTAGCAGTTCTAAGAGCCTTTAGGATTACTCCCTGAAGGCTCTTTTTAGGTTCAAAATCATGGAGCCACCGATGAGAATTGAACTCATGACCTACTGTTTACGAAACAGTTGCTCTACCCCTGAGCTACGGTGGCTGAAAGTAACGATTTTAAACCTAAATTACCCTATTATCAATGGTGTTTCCTTAAGGTCTAATCAGTAGAGTTAGCTTATAAGTTAGCTTGACCTTAAAAATATGTGGTAAAATCCCTCGCAAAGAGAGGTGGCAGTAATGTTAATAGCATTAAGAATTCTAAGTGCAATAGTTTACGCAGTTATAGGTGGGTGTTTACAAGCTCTTCTTCTTCTTCTTCTTTTTTCAGTAACATTTATGGAAGACAGAACCAACCTTTATATTGCAATTTGTTTTATAGTAGCTATCGTTTTTGGGTACATAGGTTTCTATATAAACACATATTGGAATCAGCCATATGGGAAAACAATCTTTATAGGTGTACCTATCCTGCTAGTATTAATTATCTTAATGCTAATATTCAACACCTTCAATATAGTTGATGAACTTATTCTAGATTGTTTGTACTACTATGGTGCTAATTGTAGGTATTAAACTGCACCATAATTCCCTTTTTATAGTGTCTGTCACTGTCTGTTAGCTATCGTCACTAGGGTATCGTCACTCATGCTATAATCCCTCCATGAATGATGATTATTTAATGACACTATTAGGAATAACAATTATTGCAGTAATTATATCTCTTACTATTACAACATCATTATGGTACTGGTTAATAAGATATCAGATAATGGGGGATTCTTTATTTACTAAGAGGCTTGCCCCACTGAAAGTTGATAAAGTGATTATCAAAGGCTACCTTGCAATGTCTACTTGGTTGTTTTTAGTGATTTGGGCTGTATGTATTATTATAGAATCTTTTGTTACCTGTTCCACGACTTACGACATACAAAGGATTCCGTGGTGTTAGCCTAGTCATGCTTTTTCTTATTAAGAATATTATCTAGGGAATCCTCAACAACTTCCGATAATGTTGATATAATATTTATAATGAAGACGAACTTTGCCGTTGGATACTTTTTCCAAGACGAACTGATACATTTGATCCTTCACAAAAAAATATTGATTCAGGTTGAAGATTGTTTAATAGTTTATATGTTTCTCCATACAAAGAATCAAAATTAATATCTATGTTGTACTCAGAAACATTACGAATAGCCCATTGTGGATGTTCAACCTCATATTCTAGTGTTTGTCCTTTGCTTTTTTCTACATATGCCCAGTAATGTTCTGTGATATATGATTCAAAATCATTGAGTGTAGGGATAAATTCTTTTTTAGGTATAGTAGCAGTAATTTTGTTCCATATATTTGCATTTTTGCAACCATATGAAATGAGGTCTTCTTTAATAGTATGATTCATAGGTAACGAGATATATTTTTCTCCATATAAAGTTTTAGCTATCCATGCTATTAATTTTTTGGGTACTATTTCTTTGATAAAAACCACTCCACGATTTATATCTCCATTTGGTAAGGTTTTTTTTACATAAAATCTAAGATTAATTTCATCAAAATTTCTGTGGGTTATTGCTGGTATATGGAAAATACTTGTACTTAAAAATTGAAAGGCCACAAGGCTAATGTAACAATTACCTTCCCATAAATCTATCTCAGTACCAGTTGGTACCAAAGGTTCTAGCAAATCACGATCAACTATATAATTACAAAAAAGGAGGTTTTTCCATTTAGCTGTTAAAAAAATTGGAGGTTTATGATTTTTTTCACGTTGTTTTGTATCTTCATTCATAATGCCGAGATTTTACCACAGGGTAGATGCTCAGGGTAGTATCTTTAAAAAAGGTCTTTCAAAATAACTCAATTGATTATATCTTAGCCACAATTAATTCTTTTTATTGTTTGGGGGGGGTACAAAATGAATAGTAAGATTATTCCAGTTTTGTTGATAGTAGTTGGATTGGCTGCTTTAGGTTTGGGGTTACCTGACTTTGGTGGAGATGTCGGTATTCCAATGACATTCATAGGAATTATTGGTATTTTATCTGGCATTGGATTTTGGAGGATTCAATAATTCAGGGTCTGCAAATTTACTATTAAAAAGGGGTTTTGAAATGCAGTTATATGGTTGCCCTAATAATCAGCTTTTCAGGCTTGAGTTTAGCCATCTAACATGAATTAGATTGATTTACGTATTGTTCACAATACGCAAGCTGATTACTAGAACGTCTTTATTATAGCATGAATGAAGGGATTCACGTATTCATGCAAAACGCGATCATATAGAAAAGAATAGGGTCGCAACTTTACTATCAAAAATATTTTGCACTACAATTGCATTTTTTTATTGCTTTTTATCTTTTTAAAAATATAGCAATTAACAACAAATAAAATCCACCGACAATTTTAGCTCCAATAAGTGCTACAACTTCTATGGCATCTGTTATATTCTCGGCACCTGATTCAGCTAACAGAGAAAAGTCAGACATTATTGTTACAATCAATGCTACAGATGAAATAGCTAATA
>CAYOMB010000174.1:0-2609 GCA_964404955.1 uncultured Dehalococcoidia bacterium | reverse complement strand
GAGCACTTTAAATCTTCTAGAATCCTCACCGCCTTCACCACTGCAGGAAGCTCCTTTAATTCTGTTCATTCCAATTGCTAAAGTTTCGTGAGCTTCTTTTGATAATGCACCATGAGACATGCTTCCACTTCCAAATCTTTTCATTATCTCTGCAACCGGTTCTACCTCATCAATATTTACTGGATTATTTTTCTTCTTGAATTCTAAGAGATCTCTTAAATTTATTGGTGTTAAATTATGAATACCTGCTGAATATTTTTTATATTGTTCGTAAGATTTAACTCCCACAGCATGCTGTAAAAGATGTATAAGGCTTCCTTGTAATTGATGGTCTTCACCAGATTTCCGATATTTATATAAACCACCAATTGGCAGAACTGTAACATTTTTTTGATAAGCTTTTTTGTGAAGTTCTTTTATTTTATTTTCTATGCCCGATACCCCAATACCTGAAATTCTAGAAAACATTCCTGGAAAATAATCTGCAACAATAGCTCTACTTAAGCCTACGGCTTCAAAATTACATCCACCTCTGTAAGAGCTTAAAACAGAAATTCCCATTTTTGACATTATTTTTAACAAACCATTATTAATAGATTTTTTAAATCTATCTACACAAGCATTAAAGTCTAACTTTCCAAATAATTTCTTTGTGTATCTTTGGTAAATACTATCTATAGCAAGGTAAGGATTTATAGTTGTTGCTCCTACTCCAAGCAGAACAGCAAATGAATGGGTATCCATAGCTTCTGCGGTTTGAACATTTATTGATGAATAACCTCGTAAACCATGTTTGACTAAATTTGAATGAACAGCTCCTACCGCTAAAACCATTGGTACAATTGCTTTTTTTTCGGATATTTTTTGATCTGAAAGTATAAGATGATTTATACCTTCTCTAACTGAAATTTCAGCTTCTGATCTTATTTCTTCCAGCCTATCTTTTAGAGATTTACTTACATCAAATGTGCAATCGATAATTTTTATTTTGTTGGAAAAGTGGCTTTTAAATTTTTTAAATTCTGAGTTTGTTAAAATAGGGCTGTCTAAAACGTAAATATTTTCTTTTGTAAAATTGTCAAAATCTAAAATATTGCCTAAATTTCCAAATCTTGTTTTAAGACTCATAACTTTGTTTTCTCTTAAAGAGTCTATTGGTGGATTTGTTACCTGGCTAAAGTTCTGTCTAAAATAATGCGTAATCGGTCTATAATGATTTGATAATACAGCAACAGGTGTATCGTCTCCCATTGAACCAGTAGCTTCTTTTGCATCTTCTGCCATTGGATGAAGAATAAGCTCTAAATCCTCTATGCTGTATCCAGAAATAAATTGTCTTTGTCTTAAATCTTCATTTTGGAAGTTTGGAAATTCATTCTTGGTATTAAGTTTTTTATCTAAATGCACAACTTGCTTATGAAACTTTGTAAAATCTTTAGCTAAATAATCTTTTATATCCTTATCCTTAAAAATTTTACCTGCTTTTAGATCAACAGCAATTAGTTGACCAGGTCCTAGCCTTCCTTTTTCTATAATATTCTCTTCTGGAATAGAAACCATTCCTGTTTCAGAACCTGCAAATAATAAATTGTCCGACGTAATAGAATATCTTAAAGGTCTTAATCCATTTCTGTCTGTTGCTGCTATTGCCCATTTACTGTCAGTTGCACAAATTGCAGCTGGTCCATCCCATGGTTCGATGGTGCTGTTTAAAACATCAAAGAGTTGTTGATGCGCTTTTGGTAAAATTTTACTTCTCTTAGACCACGCATCTGGCATCATCATTAATTTGATAAGTGGAACTGATTTTCCAGAATGAATAAGTAATTCAAAAACATTGTCTAAAGCTGCAGAGTCTGAATTGCCGGGAGTTATAACAGGTTTTAAATCCTCTACATTTTTGAAGAGTTCACTCGACATATCCTGTTCATGGATTTTCATCCAATTTATATTTCCTTTTAAGGTATTAATTTCTCCATTGTGAGCCAATGATCTAAAGGGTTGAGCTAATTTCCAACTTGGAAATGTATTTGTTGAAAATCTTTGGTGGAAAATCGAAAATCTAGAAATAAATCTTTTGTCTTTTAAATCTGGATAAAAATCTGACAAGGCTTCAGCTAAAAACATACCTTTATAAACAATCGATCTTGAACTCAAGGAACATATATAAAAATCGTTAATTTGCTCATTTCTAGTCTGTTTAAGAATTTTTTTTCTAACTACATAAAGTGATCTTTCTAATTTGTTTCTTTCTGTTTTCTTATTGGACTTAAAAATAATTTGAGTAATTTCTGGACGGTTTGAATCAGCTGTTTTTCCTAGAACATCTGGATTTACTGGAACTTGTCTCCAACCATATATATAAAAATCGTTTTCTAATAAATTTCTTTCTACTAATGCTTTGCTACGTTCTTGAGATGAATAGTCTGTTCTTGGTAAGAAAATCATTCCAACACAAATATCACCTTCTGTATGTTTGTGACCTGTATCTTCTATTTTTTCCTGAAAAAAATCTTTAGGAATTTCAAAGCTAATACCTGCTCCATCTCCGGATTTCCCATCGGCATCAATTGCTCCCTGGTGCCATACTGCTTTCAAAGCCTCAATAC
>CAYOMB010000173.1:0-2617 GCA_964404955.1 uncultured Dehalococcoidia bacterium | reverse complement strand
TGTCATCTATTTTATTTTGACCCGTAGCTAAAACATAACCTCGATCAGCAATCGAAAGAATTTTTTTTGCATTTTGTTCAACAATGAGAATAGTTACGCCACTTTTATTTATCGATTCTATTGTCTCGAATGTAGAGTCAGCCATAATCGGAGATAAACCTGCTGACGGTTCATCTAAGATCATTAAGGAAGGTTTTGAAATTAAAGCTTTGGCAAATGCTAAAGTTTGTCTTTGTCCACCTGAAAGTGTTCCCGCTTTAGAGTTCATTTTCGTGTCAAGAATTGGAAATAAGTCCAATATTTCTTCTAAACGTTTTTTAAAATTAAATTTAAGGACTAGAGAGGGTATTTCAAGATTTTCTCGAATTGTCATATTGGTAAATACATTATCAGCTTGCGGTACATAAGAAATCCCGAATTCAACTATCTTTTGTGGAGATGAATTTGTGATATTATCAGACATGAATTTAATATTTCCATTTTTGGCTTCTAATAATCCTACTATTACTTTAAGAAGTGTTGATTTGCCAGATCCATTAGGACCAATAATAGCTACTAAGTTTCCTTCATTAACTTGGATAGAAACAGAGTGGAGTATCTCTGTTTCACCATAGCCTGCAATAATATTTTGTACATCAAGTAAAGCCATCTATCCTCCTAGGTAGGCATTTACAACGCTTTGATCTGATTTTATTTCATCAGCAGTACCTTCAGCAATCTTTGCACCATTACTTAATACAATAATTGGATTACATAAATTCATGATGAAATTCATATTATGTTCAATTATAAGGAATGTGATACCTAATTCTTCATTACTTCTACGTATATTATCCATCAGGTCATTTACTAGAGTTGGGTTAACACCAGCAACAGGTTCGTCAAGTAGTACTAAACTTGGGTCTGACATTAAGGTTCTAGCCAATTCTAATAGTTTTTTTTGTCCTGTAGAAAGGTTTCCAGCATATTCATTAGAAAGATGATTAAGTCGTATAAATTCTAAAATACCTCTAGCCTTATTAATATTGATTTCTTCTTGTTTTTGAATTTTTCTGAATGAGAATATAGTAGACCAAATATGTTCCCCAATTTGGTCTTTTGGCACAACTAATAAATTTTCTAAAACTGTCATTTTTTTTAATTCCCGTGGAATTTGAAAGGTCCTAACCAGACCTTTTTTAAAGATATTATGTGTGGGGTTTTTATCAATTCTGTTTTCTTGAAATGATACTGTTCCATTATCTGGGGATAAAAATCCGGTAATAAGGTTAAATACCGTAGTTTTACCTGCACCATTTGGACCAATTAGACCGGTAATTGATCCATTGGAGACATTAAATGTACAGTTGTTCACGGCCTGGATACCATCAAAGGATTTAGATAGATTTTCAATAGTTAATATGTTGTTATTTGGCATTTTGTACCATTATAGGTAACAATTTTCTTGTTACTTTTCGTAGTTTTTCACCCCAGAACCGCTTTTTATGTCTATAGTATACATTCATTTGTTCAAACTATCCAAAAAAATATACTTCTACATAGATATTACGAATAAAAAATATAAAATAATTGGTCTAGAAGTATTTGATATAGATAATAATCCTATTATCATAATAAATTAGTATTTTATGAAAAATTACGAGTTATTAATGCACAACTATCCACGACAATATAGATATTTATACTTAGTATTTGCAGTACTAGGTTCTTTAATTAGTCACATACCCTTAACTGGTGGTGTTTTTTCTTCTTGGGCATGGGCACTTGACTTAGAAGTTGTAAATTTTTTGGAATACGGAATTGTAATAGGAGCTATTACAGGAAGTATATTTGGGATTTTAATAGGAAGACAATCCACTCGTGAAAGTTCTAGAGAAATTGCCTGGAGGTTACAACCTAAATTTTGGAGTCTTGCAATTGCATTGATTGCCTTAGCATTTATTATTAAAGGCCTTAGAGAGTTTATATTCTAAGACCTTTAAATTTTTAAAACTATTATTTTACAGGATCTCCGTAGTTATTTGGACCAGAGTCGCCCTCTTTAAACATTACCCAATAGAGAAGTACAATATACGGAATAATCAAAAAGCTGAAGAAACCCATTACTAATAGCATCCATCCAGTTCTATTAATATCATGGAGTCTTCTAACAGCAAGAGCAATACTAGGTATAAATAAGAGAAGATAAACTATTCCTTGTACTGCCATTAGCCAACCTAAGGATGTGAGTGCGGCGAAGATATTATCAGCAGTTGATGCTAATAAAGTAGCTATTATCGAAAATCCTATAGCAATCAAAATATAGAATAACAAAAAGTAGTTATATTCTGATCTTCGGGCCCTTCCGCTGAAGTTGAAGTAATTTTCTATTATGGCGGATTTAATTGCATCTATAAAACTCATAATTCCTCCTAAATCTTAGTGTGAAGAATATTTAGAATAAATAATCTTGTTATTTATATAAGTGTTTGCAATTATTGTCAATATATTGCCCATAATACCACGAATATCGTAATAATAATCATGGATCTATTAAGATATGTGTTATTTGGTAATATTTTCCCAAGTAATTTTCCCATCCAGCACCAAAGACTCGAAAATAACAAATGACATATAG
>CAYOMB010000172.1:0-2634 GCA_964404955.1 uncultured Dehalococcoidia bacterium | reverse complement strand
GACTCCATGAATCCAGAGAACGCACCAAGTTTTTTCTCGTCCTCTTCAGATAAACGGTTTGCAATTTCTTCTTCTATCTTAGATTCAGTATATGCAGCCTCAAGACCTTCAAACAAACTGGTTACGTCATCTTCAGACGCAACAGATTCTTCAAGAGGTTCTTTCTTGACTTCTTTGAGATTGGTATCTTTTGCTACTTGTTCAAGTTCTTTTAGAAGATCAGCAAGGTCTGACATAATAAGTTTATCCCTTTAGGGATATTTATGCGTTTCTTATCTTATGTTGGTGCAGAAGCACTTGGAAATCTTTTGATTAGATAACCCACAAAGTTTGGGTATTTGCCCCCTCCTTCATAATAATTGGTCACTGTTCCACCAGTTTTGTAAATGTAAATATATGGTTCTATATAATCACCTACACTTAATGGACAAATTATTTGAAAACGATTAGTACCAACATCCATATGCCATTGATAACCAGAACCACCAGAATATCCCTGAGTTCTATAATTTCGTCCTAACCCTTCCCCATTTAAATTTAATCCACTATAATTGTATGTCATTATACTAGCATGACCAGCTGTTAAATAAATGTAAGTTGTATGTTCTAAATAATACAATCCAGCAACAGTACAAGTAAATTTATTTAAGTCTGATGCTATGTTTGCATTACCATTATGATCTTTCATTATACGATTATAGTCAGGTGTAGTGTTGGTATTATGAGAAATTGTAACACTGCCCGTAGGAACTCCAGAAACTTCAAAATAAATTGCGTCATCTGTCAATTGTCTATTACCATCGGGTAAAGAATCATATGGAACGTGGGTTCCAAAGTCTTCTGTGAGAATACGAGAACCAGCATCAGTAGATGAACTATCTGTTCCGTCTAAAAGAAGAGTATCATTCACATCGGTGCTAGCTGCACTTGCATCCATAACTAACGAATCAAAATTTCTTCTATCAACTAATTGACGGGCTCTTGACATTATTACTTCCTTAATATGGTAATCGTTTTATCAGATGACCCATTCCACCACCTGCTTTCCAGTCATCATATATGTTGGTTCCAGTAAAACCAGCATACAAAGTCCCAGCGGTTCTATAAAAGTATACATAATACTCTACCTCATCTCCCTCATGAAGATGAGTAAATCCCTCAGTCACTTTAGTTCCCTGTTTAATCCAGTTGTAACCAGAACCACCACCATAACCTAAAGTTGCATACTTTAAAAAACGGGCCGAACCATTTACATGAACATATGAATACTCATAAATTCCAATCGCATCCCCACCGCTAACTGTATAATAAGCATTGTGTCTTAAATAATAAATGCCTGGCACAGTGATTGTTATTTTAGATGGATCAGCAGCTGCATTTGCATTACCCATCCAATCATGGTAAACATAATCAAATGTCATTTTTGTCACTGTGTTTGTAGTAATAGTTTGTCGGGTTGTTCTCCAAACATTCCACGAAACATGGTCATCAGCAGGAGTAGTTTGATCAGCAAATGGTAAATTACTTTGTGCTGTCTCCGTTCCAGCATCCTCTATGAGAATATGAGCACCCTCATCAGTAGGGTGGGCATTTGTTCCACCTGTACTATCGAGCAATAAGTTTGTGCCCACATCGGTATCTGCAGCACTTGAATCCAAGACTAATGCATCATTATTTCCTTTAGTGGCTAATCGATATGCTCGACCCATAGTATTACAACTTTGCTTCTATTTCTTCTGGGGTTGGTTTTGATAAATCAACATTCCATTCTTTAATATATGGGCCGTCACCATCGTCCTGTAAAAGAACTTTACCTGGCCCTGCTGGTGGAGGAACAAAATCCTCATGTTTTAAACTATTGTGAATTTTAATAATTGCACCACAAACGTCATCACCTGATTTTATTGTCATTATTTTCTCCTTTATTAATCGTCAAGTCTTTGTAATAAGCACCCTGTCATTCCATCCATAGCATTATAAGTGTAAGCTGTATGAGTCATAGCAGCATTTTTCTGAAAATATACAGCCGTATCTATTGTATCACCTTTATTTAGTTGAATGATCCCAGAAGTTTCTACTGTACCAGTGCTGTGGTACGCAAAACCCGAACCACCGCCATATCCATGACTACGATAGTCTGCTATGCTAAAGGAAGAACCATTTAATCTGGGTTGCATATAACTGTATATAAGTATACTGTTATGGGCAGAAATACCATAATATACAGAAAAACGAAGATAATAATAACCAGATACAGGTACGGTAAATTGGGAAGGATCAGCAGTCATATTTGCATTTCCCTGCCAATCCCATTTAACGGCATTAAAAGTGCATTTAGTTGTGGTAGCTTCACTTATAGTTTGCGACCCACCTGAGCCATACCAAGTATGAAACCAAATCAAATCATCATTTAATATTGGTCTACTGCCAGGCGGTAATGAGTCTAAAGGAACGTCTGTAGAAAAATCCTCTTGCATGATATTGAAACCAGCATTTTTTGAGGCTGCATCTGTTCCATCTAAAAGAATATTTTCATGAACGTCCGTATCAGCAGCACTTGCATCCAGTACTAGTGCAGACCGTCCTTGTTCTCCCCTTGCTGCAAAATCTCTTGCTCTACCCATTGCATTTTAA
>CAYOMB010000171.1:0-2658 GCA_964404955.1 uncultured Dehalococcoidia bacterium | reverse complement strand
GCAAAAGAGTGTAATTTCTTTTTATAATCATCAATTCTTGGAATAGCGTCTAATAAAGCTTTAGTATATGGATGCAGTGGGTTTTTAAATAATTGAATTGTGTTACTAATCTCAACAATTGTACCTTTGTACATTACTGCAACGTAATCAGCCATTTGTGCAATTACTCCCATGTCGTGAGTTATAAGAATGACAGTTATACCATAGGAATTTTTTAATTCACGGATTTTTTGTAATATAGCTGCTTGTAGTGTTGTGTCTAAATTAGAAGTAGGTTCATCTGCAATCAATAATTGTGGTTTTAATGATACTGCCATTGCTAGCATTATTCTTTGACACATACCACCACTTAGTTGAAAAGAGTAGGATTTTAGTATTCTTTCAGGATCGGGTAAGCCTATAGATGAGAGTAATGGAATTACTTGATTTTCTGCTTCTTTCCTAGATATTCCTGAGTGGGTTTCAAGTATTTCAGATATTTGGGTACCAATGGTAATACTTGGATTTAAGGAAGCACGGGGGTCTTGAAAAATCATGCTAATTTCTTTTCCACGTATTTTACGTAATTCAAATTCATCCATAGTTAATATGTTTTTTGAATTAAAATAAATAGACCCATTTTTAATTACCCCTGGATCTGGTATTAAGTTCAGTATTGATAAACCGGTAGTAGACTTTCCTGAACCGCTTTCTCCAACTATACCAACGATAGCATTTTTGGGAATATTTAAATTGATATTATCTACAGCCGTAATAGATGAATCTTTAGATTCAAATATTACCTCGAGGTTTTGTATTTCTAGTAAATTTTCATTATTCATACTACTAATTATACAAGAATTATTTTACTAATATAGGTTCATATTTGCCAGTTTTAAGCTGGGTAATTAATTCTTCTACAGATGTTATTTTTGCATTAAATTTTGTTGCAACTTTAGAAATATCTTCGATTTTATGTGCATCACTTCCACCAGTTGAAGGAAGTCCTATTAATTCACAAATCTTTTCAGAGAAAATATTTTGTATGTTTTCTCCTCTTCCATTAATTGTTTCAATGGCATCTACAGTATTGAAAATTATGTCATTCTTAGCATTGTAGGCAGTTGTTTCAAGTTTAGAAGGATCCATTTGCGATACACTGTCAAATCTTCTTCTATATGGATGAGCTGCGATCATAAACCCACTATGACTTTTAACTACTTCTGATAAAAATTTTATATTGTGCATCCCGAAAATATATTCTTTTAAACCAAAAACAATTACATGGCCTTCTTCAGTAGTAATTTCTGAACCAGGGAAAACAGGAAAATTATATTTTACTTGCAGTTCGTTAATTTCTTTTAGATTCCAGAATTGATCGTGATCAGTTAAGCAAATACCATCTACACCTTTCTTTTTGGCATGAATGATTAAATCATCTGGAGAAAGCAAACTATCGTCAGATTTTGGAAATGTATGATTGTGGATATCTATTATCAAAAATAATCCTTTGTATTAGTTTAAGTCAATCACATTAGACTACTATTATTTAGTAGTATTGAAAAGTTCTATGTCACTTTGCGTTATCCAGTGTGGATTGTGTAATTTTTCACTTGATACAATATAACTGTGATGATATGCTTATGATCAGATATATTGAATCAATAAAACACCAATAATCTGGTTGATCCATGGGAGTTATTATGGAGAATTATTTTCACCAGTATGGTCTTCTTGCAATGTTTGTAGTTGTTGCGACAGCTGTTCCTATTGGTATGTTGCTTGTCTCATATTTGGCTTCAATGGTTTCAATTAGGCCTCACAAACCCAATCAAACAAAATCTACTATATATGAGTGTGGTGTAGAGCCAATCGGTCCAAATAAATGGATTCAATTTGATTTTAAATATTACATGTATGCATTACTCTTTGTGATATTTGATATTGAGACAATATTTTTATTTCCCTGGGCTATTCAATTTAACAAGTTAGGAATGTTTGCACTAATTGAAATGTTTATCTTCGTTATGATTTTATTAGTAGGCTTAATCTACGCTTGGAAAGTTAAAGCACTGGAATGGGGGAAATAATATGAATTCAAATTCAAATTATTTTGATTCACTAGCATTAGACTTAGTAGAAGGTAAAGAAGTACAAGATCTTAAAGATACTTCACTTACACCTATAAAAGAACCTTTAATTGAAGTTCCTAGTGACGTTGCAAACAACATTGCTGTCACCTCTATAGATGCATTACTGAATTGGGGGAGAAAGTCCGCCGTTTGGCCTTTGTCGTTTGGTTTGGCTTGCTGTGCTTTTGAAATGATGGCGAGCGCTATGTCTCGATTTGATTTATCAAGGTTTGGAGCAGAAGTATTCCGAGGGTCCCCTAGACAGGCAGATCTTATGATTGTTTCTGGAACTGTTACTTGGAAAATGGGTGCAGCGATAAAAAAATTATATGATCAGATGTTAGAACCTAAGTGGGTAATTTCTATGGGGGCTTGTGCTACTAGCGGGGGACCTTATTATCAATCATATAGTGTTGTTCCTGGTGTCAATCATATCATTCCAGTCGATGTTTATGTCCCAGGATGTCCCCCAAGACCAGACGCTCTTTTATTTGGGATTATGCAATTACAGGAAAAGATAAAGAGATATCGTCTTACTCAAAATCCG
>CAYOMB010000170.1:0-2659 GCA_964404955.1 uncultured Dehalococcoidia bacterium | reverse complement strand
TATACTGATCACCATAGTCTCCAACATAAAAATCAATAGTATCATCTAGTCTCTCTACATTTGCAGAATTTATTTGACCATAATTCAAAGATTGAGTAAGTTCTGGAAGGTTAGTATAGGTTGTTTCTGATTTGGTAGAAAGTTCCCAACCACTAGAAGCTATAGGCAATCCAATACTTAAAGAATCATAGGAATTTAAATCTAAATGCGAAAATATATATCTTCGGAAATTAACATCATCTAAGGGATAAACTGAAGAATTTAATGCAAACAAAACACCTTTACCATAATTTGGGATAATATCTATACAAGGCATACTTTTAGAATTACAACGAGAAAAATAATTTTCAGTTTTTTCATTAGTCATAGATACTTTTATTTCCAGTTCTTTTATACCTAGTAATCGTTTCATTGACCAATAATCAACTATTGATACATTTACTTTTTCAGAAAGAACTAACGCTATTCTAGTATTCTCATTACTAACAGGAGTAATAAAAAATTCTTGTGCTTTAGGGAAACCTTGTCTAAAATAATTTGGGTTTGCAATAAATTCGAACCTATCAACAGATTCCTCATTATATATCCACGGACCAGTTCCTATTGTAGGACCAAAACGCAAACCATCTTTAAGACTCTGTAATTCATACGGAATTATTTTTATATTCCCATGAGCTAGTCGCATCAGTAAGTCTGCATCAGGATACTTAAGTAAGATTCGAACTTTTGAGTCTTCTATTTCTTCTACCATATCGAGTGAATTTAATATACTAGAACTTGACCAGTCATTATTTTTTATTCTATTAAGACTCTCGGCTACATCTCGAGCATTCAATTGACGACCGGAAGTTGGGATTTTCTCGTGCCAAAATATATCTTCTCGTATAGTAATTACATATTCTATATCACTAACCTGAATCCATTCTAAGCAAATGTCACAAATAATTTGAGAATCATCAAAGCGCAGTAGTCGATTATAAGAAATCCCCGGCCCCATAGATAGTAATGAATCTGAATTAGATTCGTGAACATCAAAATGCTGTGGATGTTTTGTCGAGGCAAGGCTAAGAGTTCCTTGGGGGATATGAGTAATAACATTGTTAGTTTTAACTCGTTCAATTTCTTTTTCTAAAACCAATGTTGGTGTAGGTATGGTAACTGGAATTGAAACCAAAGGAGTTGTAGTAGGAGTTGCAATTAATAACTCATTACTTTCTGTGCTGCACCCAACTAATCCAATAGTACTTAAAATAATTGATAATTTAATTAATAATTTTATCTTAAACATAATTATATTTCTCTGAAAACATTTGTTTAATAATACCAAAAATTGTCTTAAATGATTATCAATATTAATATAGGGTGATTATCGGAGTTTATTTATGTTAATTGATTGTCATACACATCTAGCAAATTATAATGAAGAAGAAATATCTGAAATAATATTAAGAGCTCAGAATTCAGATATTTCATATATATTTACAGCTGGAACTGATGTAAGAAATTCAGAAAAAACAATCAATATAGCTAATAACAATAATGAAATCTATTGTGGTGTAGGAATTCATCCTAGTAGGGTTACAGCGAATATACAAGAAAATGACTTATATGAATTAGAACAATTAGCTCAGTCTAGTAACAAAGTTATAATGATGAGTGAAAACGGTATGGACTACATGCCTAACTCGCCAGATATAAAAATCCAAGAGAAAGTTTTTATAGCTCAGATTACTATAGCAAAAAAATTAAAATTACCCATCATTTGGCATTCACAAATTCCTGAAATTAATTCATTTGGTAATCATAAGATTACCTTAGATATCCTTAATATGGAACAAGCATATACAGTTGGTGGAATCATGCATTATTTTCAAGCAGATTATACAACAGCAAAAAAAGCTATAGAGAGTGGTTTTTTGATTTCCTTTGCAAAACCATTATTAAGACAAAGACACCAAAAAGAAATTATTGAAAAGATTTCCCTGGAACATGTGGTTATAGAAACTGATTCTTCACCACAACCATGGAAAGAAAATCGTTCTTTATGGACAGAACCAAAGGATACTTTACTAATTGCAAAAAAAATTGCAGAAATCAAAAATATGTCTGTCGATGCTGTAATCAACGCAACAACTTCTAATTTAAATCAATTATTTAATAATAGATTTATCGAGTAGTAATTAATAAATTGGTGCAATTACATAGTATCTAATCACATACCCAAATGTGATCAAAATTGACGCGATACCAAATGAGGACATAAAAGATCCACCAACCAAAACTTTAAAACACATCATCAGTGTCAACAACACCCATATTAAAGACATTACCAATATGAGAAAAACTGAAAAGGAAAGACCTACCAATGCAAATGTTAAAGTCAAAAGCCAAGGAGTATGACAAAAACCAATGATAGATAATGAGGGTATAAATTGTATCTGGTTTCTATATAAAAAATTACTTAGTAAATAGTATCCACTTGTAATAAAAAACCATTGAATGAAAATTGATACTGTAACTGGAATAATCACAGAGTATGAATGCATTTCTCCAATAATCCTACCTAATGACTCTGCTAATGAAATTAATAAAATAATTAGAATAGATTGTTTAATAGAATTTGGATCATCAATTATTTCACGAAATGTCATTGGGCGTA
>CAYOMB010000169.1:0-2672 GCA_964404955.1 uncultured Dehalococcoidia bacterium | reverse complement strand
CAATAAGTAATTTACAATGGTCACCAAACGCAAGATATATATCTTTTAACGCAGAAAATAATATACGAATATTCGACATTAGTTCTTCTGAAGAAATATTAAATCTTAAAGGATATTCTCACCATAATTGGTCCAGAGATTCAGAATGGATAGCAATTTCTTCAAGTGATATTGATAGCGGGGGAATTATTCAAAGAAATCCACTTGGTGTAAACGAATTAAAAAGAACTACAGATCCAACACATTTTGCGCCACAATGGTCCCCTAGTAATGAAAAATTAGCTTTTCTAAAATCAGATGGCGAGGTAAATGATTTATATATTATGGATCTTAGTAGTAAAAGCGAATCAAATGAAGCAATATTACTTTATAAAGGTTTAAGTCTTGATACAACATATTCATGGTCTCCTAATGGTAAAGAAATAGCTTTTACTTCGGCAAATAATTCTGAAAATAATGATGAAATATATAGTATCAATATTGAGAGTCTTGAGACTAAAAGACTAACTATAAATTCAAATAAGTCTGATAGAAATCCCGTATGGTCTCCTGATGGAAGTCGTATTGCATTCATCTCAAGCAAAGAAGGCCAGAATGAAACTCTAGTCTTTGCTGCCTATATAATGAATGATGATGGAACCAAGCAAGAAAAAATTACTGAATATTCATTAGAAAATCAAACTCTTGGTTGGTACGCACACAATTAAAATTTTAAACTATTTAATTGTTCGCTTGATCTTCATAAACATTATTTGGGTCTAATCGAGCAGTGGTAATATGATCTGGTGAAATTATTCCTCCAGATAAAACAAATTGACCAGCCTCTGCAACTTTAAGGTCTGTATCGTAAACTTCATCTAAATTTACTAAAACCACAAAGCCCGAATTTGGTAAAGGTGCTGTTGGTACATAAACAACTGCTTTTCTTTCAAAATCAGAAGGCTGCGTGATTCCAGTAAGAAAACCTACAGACCAAAAGCCTTCACGTGGGAATTGAATCAAAACAACTCGTTTAAAACCAGTTTCTTTACTTCCTGAAAAAGATTCTACCAGCTTTCTTGAAGCTAAATAAATAGGACCAATTACTGGAATATTGAGCATTGTCTTTTGAATGAGACGCACTGCACTTCTTCCTGCTGCAGTATAAAAAGAAAATCCAACAATATAAATAATTAAAAGTGCAGATATAACACCAATACCAGGAAAGATGTTAAAAGGTAATTTATTGTCTAATTCGTAATTGTCAAACAATAATCTAATCGCAGGGTTTAATATTCCATCAACAAACTGAAACAAAAAATCAACAATCACATATGTAAGAGCAAACGGAATTGCTAACAGGCTCCCTGTTAATAATGTGTTTCCAAAATGCTTAATTAATTTACGTTTTAGCCATTGCATGAAGTAGCTCAGTCCTTTTGTTCAACCTTAACAGTGTAGCAGAAATAAATAAGCTCTGCTCAGGATTTCTAAAGATTACAATTCATTACGCTGAATAAAAGATAATTTATTTTAATTTCTGAACTATGTTCTATTGACTTAGTTCAGTGTGAATGGTAAATTTCGTTCCGGTATAAAAATTTCATTTACTTATGAAAATATGATATTTACGAATTAAGGAGCATTTTTTATGAGCTTATTACCATTATTAGTATTAGGAGCAGGCGCTTTAGCATTATTGTTTGCAGCCTATCTTGCATTTAAAGTTAATTCTGAAGATGCAGGAAATGAAAGAGTCCAAGAAATTGGAGCAGCAATTCACGAAGGTGCAATGGCTTTTTTAAATCGAGAATATAAACTTCTCGCAATTTTTGTCATTATTATCACCGGTGTATTAGCGATTTTTATTGACTACGATGTATTAAACAAAATTGAAGGAAGTGAATCAGGATTACCTTCAACTGCAATATCTTACATTTTGGGTGCTATTGGTTCTGCTTTAGCTGGGTTTATAGGTATGCTCATTGCAGTCAAGTCCAATATGCGTACTGCTACTGCGGCTACAAAAGGATTAAATCCAGGCTTGAGAGTAGCCTTTAACAGTGGATCTGTTATGGGAATGACTGTTGTAGGAATAGGTATAACAGGCATAACAATACTATATTTAGTTTTTCAAGATGCTCAAATTATTTCAGGTTTTGGATTTGGGGCCTCTACAATTGCTCTTTTTGCAAGAGTCGGCGGGGGTATTTATACAAAAGCAGCTGACGTAGGAGCTGATCTTGTTGGTAAAGTCGAACAAGGAATTCCAGAAGATGATCCAAGAAATCCTGCCGTAATAGCAGATAATGTTGGAGATAATGTTGGTGATGTTGCTGGTATGGGAGCTGATTTATTTGAATCGTATGTCGGATCGATTATAGCAGCTATAGCTTTGGCTACTACATCCACTGTATTTGCTTCACAAGCAGCTGAATTTGACGGACCACGATTTTTATTACCTTTACTTATAGCAAGTATTGGAATTGTTTCATCAATAATAGGCACTTTTCTCGTTAGAACCGGAGAAAATGCTTCTATGAACAAACTATTATGGGCACTTAGAACTGGTATATTTACAGCTGGTGGATTGGTAATTCTTGGAACGGTAGCTGCAGTTGGTTATCTGGACTTTGATCTTGCTGCAAATCAGTCGAAATGGAATTTTGTATGGGTTGTAGTTGTCGGTATTA
>CAYOMB010000168.1:0-2673 GCA_964404955.1 uncultured Dehalococcoidia bacterium | reverse complement strand
GGCAACTACTGGAGCCCAAACCATATCGATTTGTTGAGCTTTGTGAAATAGATAACTTGCTTCATTGTTTGCACAAAATTCTTCTAATATATCTGTTATATGCTGGGTATTTTCTTGTCTGAAAGTTAACTCTTGATATTCAGGCTGTCCTAAGTCCTTTTCCATTTTAGTTTCTTTTAACCAATCGATTAATTTATTCCAGGTATTAGTGTTAGCGGGTATTCTTATAAAACACCATTTTTCATCTTTAGTTTTAAACACGACTGGGATTGTTTTTGCAGGAGCTGCATGCCTTCCAGTAAGACGGCTGACTCGTCGATTATTGTAATAATATGCTGGCATGGCAGCTTCAGTAGTATTATGGCATGCTTCATGAATAGATAAGTCTATATGTTGACCAGTGTTAGTTTTCGTTCTCTCCATTAAAGCAAGCATAGCTCCCATAAATGCATAATGACCTGAAATATGATATGAAGCATCTTGGTAGGGTTTCATTGGCGGTATAGTATGGTCATCATAGCCACAACTCCACAATGGTCCTCCATAGGCTAAATTAATAAAGTCATTCGTAGAAAACTTTTCACTTTCTAATGTTTTTCCTAGAGGGGAAAGAGATAATAAAATGGTATTTTTGTTTATATTTTGAATATCTTTGAATGAAATAGGTAAATTTTCTTGACCTATTTTTTGTCCGTCTTCTATAACTATGTCAATGGATTGTAATAACTGACGAAAAATATTTAATCCTGTCTGTTTAGTAATGTCTAAAGTTATACTATCTTTATTTGTATTATTCTGAAAAAATTTTAAACTCGAATTAACACTAGGATTATTCTGGACAAAAGGGCCTACATTTCTGGATTTAGAACCATTAGGTGGTTCAACTTTTATTACATGCGCCCCCATTCCAGCAAAAAGTTTGCCAGTGTATTCACCAGCTTCTTCTGCTAATTCCAAGACAGTAATATTTTCAAAAATCTTCGTCATAAATATTTCCCTAATATTTCGTTGAATACATAGGTATTATGTTCACCATGTTGTGGTGCATATGTGTAATCTGGGTCTGGTATATTTTGCATTTTGAAAGGGATTGAATCAACACGCACTAATCGTCCATCTTCGTCCTCAACTTCAGTTATATGATTTCGTTTTTTTAAATGAATATCTTTTTCTGCCCTAGTTACAGTATCTTGGACATGTGAAGCTGGGATGTTTTCTTGTTGAAGTTGTTTTGCTAATTGAATTACATCCAATTCTTTAATTATTGAACTAATTACAATATCTAGTTGTTCCGAGTTGTCCAAGCGAGTATCGAATGTGATGAACCGTTTATCATTCTTTAAATTTTCAGATCTCAAAATACGTGTAAATGACTCCCATTGTTGATCAGTGGTTATAGAAAGAGCAATCCACGTATCTGTAGTTTTGCCTTCATAAACTCCTTGTGGAGCAGCAGCGGGGTTTATTCCTTTATTTGCTGTTCTTTTTAGAGTAGTGGCATTATCTTCGCCATTTACTTCATAATCTAATAGATACGTTCCCATAAGAGATGTTGCAGCTTCGTATTGGGCCAAGTCAATAAACTGACCCTCACCAGTATTATTTCTATGATATAAAGCTTGTAATACTGCTGATGCACCTAGATATCCAGCAGTATGATCCATATATGAATATCCCCAACCTGCTGGTCCTAGATCAGGGTCACCACAGATATATGTTTGTCCAGAAATAGCTTGTATTGTAGGGCCATTAGATTGATAGTCTTTATAAGGGCCATCGTGACCAAATCCCGGCATGCTAAGATAAACAATACTAGGGTTTATTTGGGACATTCCTTGATAATCCAACCCCCAACGGGCCATAATGCCTGAACTAAAATTTTCCATCACAACATCACTAATTAGCAATAATTCTTTAAATGTATTCAATCCTTCCGGATCATTTAGATCAATTTGAATTGCTTTTTTGTTCCTATTGAAATACACGAACATTCCGTGATTGGCTCTCACAGGATCTCCCACAGTAGGGCGCTCAATTTTTAAAATTTCTGCTCCAAAATCAGCAAGTAATCTACTGGCTTGTGGCCCGGAGACAACCCATGTCAGGTCTAAAACTCTTATATCAGATAAAGGTAAATTCATACGATTCTCCGTTAAGGGTTAAATGGAACAGGTATTTGTTCAACTTTGATATTCTCCTCATCATAGAGGGAAACAATAGCAATAGTAGGGGGTGTAACAGGTCCCCATGGAGCACCAGAATAATATGCTATAGATTTTCCTTGAGTTACTTCTTTAAATACATCTACATGACCAAGTGCAATATAATCACAATCAGCATTTTGTAGTTCTTCATAATGAATTAGTGATGATCTGTCGGCAAAATGAGGTGAGTCTAAAACTAATCCATGAGCAACAACTATAAACCATTTTGATTCAGGTCGTTTTGGAATCCCTTCTAAGGGTTTAAATTCAGGGGTATGTTTATATGTGGGTTTTCCCCATATAGCTAAGTCTAAAGAAGGTATTTTAAAGGTTTCTCCAGATTCTTCTCGGATCATAAATAAATTATCTCCTATCCTTTCTTCTGGTACTTGATCAAAGATTCTTCCATCATGGTTCCCTGGCAAAATAATACAGGGCTTATTCATTGCATTAATTTGATCAATAAGTT
>CAYOMB010000167.1:0-2679 GCA_964404955.1 uncultured Dehalococcoidia bacterium | reverse complement strand
TGCTGTATGTCCGTAGTTGGCTATTGCTGTATGTAAGTTGAGTTTTGGCATTTTTATACTCCTAAAAGGGTTTATCTCCTGTCCAGTCTGCATCATCACAAGCGACCTTGAATGCTTCTATAGGTTGAACTCCTCTACAACCATCTTCACCTGGACCTCCAAGTTTGATTTTTGCCTTACTGAGAATATCATTACCATTTCCGCCATATACTTCATCATTTTCAGTTTGATATTTGTCAGAAGTTAAATCACCGCTTAATGGTTGATCATTTCCGTCCATTCCCCAGATACGATCAGTGCCTTCTTGACCTTCTATATGGTCAACATTTTTGCCACCAATAATGATGTCATCTCCTGGTCCACCATAAAAAGTATTTTTACCTCCAAAGTCAATCATGTAGTCATTTCCATCATTTCCTCTAAACATATCCCCATCTACATATTCTGGTTCTGCTGCTAATTCGTTTAATTGACTTAATAGTAAGTCTCCTTGAATTGAATCATCACCGGGACCACCATTGAGAGTGTCTGAACCTAATCCGCCAATCAACCAGTCATCACAAGATAGGTTGTCTGGGCAATCTTTAACATCTGCATTTTGACCATCTCCGTAGAGCTTGTCGTCTTGATCTCCTCCCCAGAGCGTGTCATTTCCTGATTCTCCATACAAATAATCAACACCAGTTCCGCCATTTAGCCAATCATTACCTGTACCTCCCCAGAGAAATTCTATGCCTACCGTATTACCACTGCCAATCAATGTATCATCACCGGAATCTCCATATAATGTATCCATTCCTTGTTCTCCAATTAGTACATCATTACCGGGACCACCATAAATTACACTATTTCCAGATCCTCCACATATGATATCGTTTCCGTCTCCCCCATATATAGTTACATTAACGGTACCACCGTCAATTTTATCAATCCCGTCAGTTCCATTAATGACACTCGCTCGTAAATCATTAGTAATAGTAAATTCACCATTAGCTCTCATAACATCACAGTCTACGTCAATACCTAACACTGATTCTGTTGCAATTAAAGCTAAAGGAGAGCCAGGTGGCATCGGTGCTTGTGGTAGTGGTGTAGGAGTAGGAGTTGGTTCTGCAGTAGGAGTAGGAGTTGGTTCTGCAGTGGGAGTAGGAGTTGGTTCTGCAGTAGGAGTAGGAGTTGGTTCTGGCCTACTAGTAGTGTCTGCAGTAGTTAATTCTTTTTCTGGTTTGATAGTTCTATCTTTTGTAAGATCTTCTTGTGTTGCTATAGGAGTTTCGTTTGTAGGAATCCTCGAGGTTACAGAGTCTTTGATTTCTTCTACTTCTACTTCACAGCTTGAAAATAACAACAAACATAATGTTGTGAGTATTATTAAAAAATAAGCGTTATGATTTATATTGGACATAAAAACCTCATAATAGTAGGTAAAAATTGTATTGTGATAGTCTACAAAATGGCTTGGTTGTTTACAATAGATTAAATTGGCAATCTATATATCAGTAAGAAATTTTTCGATTAAATGGTTAACTGTCTCTGGGATTTCAGTTACAGGGAAATGTCCAGCGTTATCAAATTCAATATATTCAGAACCAGGTACTGCTTGGTGTATTTTTTCTTCATACTTGGGAGGATTGCCGTGATCTGCTAATCCTCGTAAAAGCAGTAATTTAGGTTTGAAAGAGTCAATTCTGTCACGGACATCAAATTCATCTATTGTTTTTAAATCATAATATTGAGACATAGGGCCAACTTCTCTGTGTTTTTCCATTAATCTTTCACGATATTCAGGCTCAACCCATTCCATTGCTACCCTTTGAAATTTTATCCATTCATCTTCGTATACTGTAGAGTCTTCCGCAGCCCTTAATCTCATTTCATATGTTCCTGGGGCTCGTACTTTAGGCTCCATTGCAACTGTCATAATAACGATACCTGCAACTTCGTCTGGAAAATCGAGGGCATATTGAAGAGCTATAGACGCACCAAGTGTATATCCGACAAGTACAAGATTTTCTTTCATGTTTTGTGCCCATAACCATCCTCGTACCCAATCGGTATAGCTTTTTACAGTAAGGCATCTTTCGCCTTCTAAATGACCGGGTAAATCGGGGGCTACACTATTTGGGAAATGGCGCAATTGATATTCGTAAGCTGCAGAACACCCCCCTGCTCCTGGTCCATGAATAAAAACTAATTGGCTCATAATTAATTCTCCATTAATTTATTGAATAATTTCCTATTGACTATTTAAGTCTTTTTTTCTTTTAGGTAATAGACGCATAATCTCCATACGTTTTTCTTCAGAAAATATCATCCATAGAGCTATTTCATTAGTAGTTCTGTAGCAACCTATACAATATGTGTCAGTTGTGTCGTATTTGCATACATTTCTGCAAGGTGTACTTATCTTCATATAATTATTATAACGTATTTATTTAGATATTTTGTAGATTAGATAATTGTTGATGCGAAAACTTCAAACCAATTAGTTTTTCTATTTCAATTAGTATTTCATCTTCTTGTAAAACTTCCCATGGAACACTTGAACGCAAATTAGGATCTCGTTGATAAAGTTTTTTATGAAAGTTTTCTATAAATTCATTCCAATTCTCGTAAACATATTCAGAATTTTTTTCTTTATCATCTGTCGTATTATTACTTATATCTACGATACATTTA
>CAYOMB010000166.1:0-2681 GCA_964404955.1 uncultured Dehalococcoidia bacterium | reverse complement strand
AATACTAAAGAAATACCAATAGATTGGTATTATTATGGCAATAGTAAAGTTAGACCTACAGTAGATTCAATCAAAATGTTTATAGATATTATCAGGATTAGATTGAATAATTTTCTTGGTCGTTATAAATAATATTCTAAGGATGGAAAAAATGGAATTATGGTTATGGTGTATGAGTTGTAATTATGCATCTCCTATAAATCTACCTGATAAATTGACTGAGGGTAAAAAAAAGGAAGAAATAACCTTACCTTATCTTTCAAGTGAACCAATTAGGAAAGAGTTAGTTCCATTTGATAATGATAGGTTTGTTAAGATAAAAGCTACAAGTAATATATATGTGGAAATCCAGTACGATCAATATCTTGAAATAATGAAAAATATTGACAAAAGATTATGTTGTTTTTATTGTGGCGCATCTTTTCAATCGCTTGAAAGTTGGCATTATATTAGGAGTATAAATGAGCCATCTTCAATGCACGTTTTACCTGAGATAGGTGTAAAGTATGACTTATGGGATCTGAATCCTTTTGGTGGTGACGCTGACGCTGGGAATTTTGAATAAATGAAGGGGATAATATGGCTAATTCTAAATTTGGAAAAATAGATGTCGAAATTATATATTGTGTTAGTTGAGGATACTTTCCAGTAGCCACGTGGATGGCTGCAGAGTTTTTATCAAGTCAAAATCCAGGAGATATTGCACTTACAATAACGCCTGCCGATAAGGGGCGGCTAGAAGTATATATACAAAATGAAAAAATCTATGATTGTAAAGTAGAAAATACAATGCCAGATTTTATCAAAGTCAAAGAACTGCAAATGCTTGTAATCGAAAAATTATTTGAATCATAATAAATGTGAGGTTATTAATTTATGAATAAAAATGTGTTAGTTTTTGGTGTGTCAGAATCTGAAAAACCAAAGTATTTAAATAAACTCTCCGAAGCTATTGATCTAACTATTATTACTAATGATTTTATCTCGCAAAATCAAACCAAGAATGAAACTGTTTACACAGGTATGCTATTACTAGATGATCCTAGAGAAATAAATACTTATGATTCGATTTATAACAATTCTAATCATTTTTCAAAATTACAATCCTATTTAAATACTACTTTAATTAACAATCGGCCAGTTTTAGCTGTCGGCCAAGGAATGTATTTTTTAAATGATCTATTCCTTCAAAATGATCAACAAAAATATAATTCAATAAAAGTTTCTGATGATTTATTGGATATATTTATTTCACCTGGATCAAAAACTGCTGCCATAATTGGTTCTGGAGGGTTTTTTAAAATACCTAATTCACTACCTCTATCCATGAAAGAGTTTCAAAGGTCTAATGATCTAATTACTTCAGTTTATGAATTAGGTACAGGTTACGTACATGGTGTTGAGAGCACTTTACATGATTGGGTATTAGGCTATCAATTTAATCCATTTATAGATGGCCCTTCAATAGTACGAGCAGTAATTGATGGATTTATTGAACGAGCACTCGAATAATCGTTGTTTTGCCCTACTATATATGGTAGAATTTGTTGGCTAGATACATATTATTGTGTTTTTTTGTAGGGGTAAAATGACTACTAATGAGATTATAAAACCTGTAAGAATAGTAGATGAAATGCGTAGTTCATATATTGATTACGCTATGTCAGTTATAGTTGCAAGGGCCTTACCTGATGTAAGAGATGGATTAAAGCCAGTTCATAGAAGAATTTTGTATTCTATGGACGAATTAAGTATGCGTCCTGGTAGTTCATATAAGAAAAGTGCACGATTGGTTGGGGAAGTATTAGGTAAATATCACCCCCATGGAGATACATCAGTATATGATGCGATGGTGAGATTAGCTCAAGATTTTTCAATGAGATATCCTCTAGTTGATGGTCAAGGTAACTTTGGAAGCATTGACGATGATCCACCTGCTGCGATGCGTTATACTGAAGCAAAATTAGCAAGTATAGCAATGGAGATGCTTGGAGATATTGATAGAGGCACGGTGGATTTTGCACCTAATTTTGATGATTCTTTATCTGAACCTGTTGTTTTGCCTTCCCGCATACCGAACCTAATCGTTAATGGTTCTACAGGAATTGCTGTCGGCATGACTACAAATATCCCTCCACATAACCTAACTGAAATATGCGATGGTATAGTTCATTTAATTAGAAACCCTAGAGCAGATGTAGAAGAATTAATGGAATTTGTCAAAGGTCCTGACTTCCCTACTGGAGCCCTAATCATGGGGACAACAGGTATTCGTGAGGCATTTGAAACTGGTCGAGGAAGAGTCGTTATAAGATCAAATATCGAAATAGAAGAATTGGGTAGAAACGGAAGATATCAATTTGTTATAACAGATATACCTTATATGACTAATAAAGCAAATTTAGTACAAAAAATTGCAACTCTTTCAAAAGAGAAAAAAATAGAAGGTATTTCTGAAATTCGTGATGAATCAGATAGAAAAGGTATGAGAATTGTCATTGAACTTAGAAGAGATGCTCAAGCCCAAGTAGTTAAAAATATCTTGTATAAGCAAACTGCTTTACAAACTTCTCTTCATTACAATATGTTAGCTCTCGTAGATGGCCAACCACAAACACTTTCCTTAAAATCAGTTTTACAACATTACATTGATTTTAGAGAAGAAATTGTCAGACGCAGAA
>CAYOMB010000165.1:0-2683 GCA_964404955.1 uncultured Dehalococcoidia bacterium | reverse complement strand
AATGATGAGGATATTCATTACCAAGAAAAGTTCCCCTGCTACTGTAGTCGAACTGGCTGCGTAGAAACTTTCTTATCTGGGCCAGGATTCGCTAGAGATTATGAGTTTTACACAGGGCACGTACTTGAAGCTTATCAAGTTGTTGAATTGGCTGAAAAAGGTGAACCGAATGCTGAGTTATGTCTTTTGAGGTACGAACAAAGGCTCGGAAAAGCATTGGCTGGTCTAATTAATACATTGGATCCGGATGTAATAGTATTGGGCGGCGGCATGTCTAATATTGATCGGCTTTATTCTGATCTCAAACCATTAATGTCTAACTGGGTGTTTGGGAAAGAGTGTGCAACAGAAGTTCGCCAAGCTAAGTATGGGGATTCAAGTGGAGTACGAGGTGCCGCTTGGCTTTGGTAATGATTAACAATATCGTTATTTATCAGACATTTGTATAGAAAGGATAAATATGGACAACCCAGACTTCACATCATTAACACCCCAATATAAATTTGCTGATACCTTGGAAGAGCAGAAAGTGCAGTTGAATGATAATCCATTGTTGCAAAGGATGCTAAAAGCACGTCTAGATATGAGTGCTGATCCTTATCGACCAATCTTTCATTATGTTAATCCTGAAAATACACTAAACGATCCAAATGGATTGTGTTATTGGCAAGGTCGCTGGCATTTGTTCTACCAAGCCTATCCACCAGAAGATCCTAGGCAACATTGGGGGCATGCTGTGAGTGAAGACTTGATACACTGGGAAGATCTACCATATGCAATATACCCCAATCCTGAAGGCCGCTGTTTTTCTGGATCCACGTTAGTAGAGGAAGATCGAGTTATAGCTATGTATCACGGTACAGAGGTTGGAAATATAGTTGCAGTTTCTACAGATCCTTTACTTTTGAATTGGGAAAAATTGACTGGGAAAGCTGTGATACCTGTTCTTGAACAGGATGAATCTCCTCAGGAATATACCGTGTTTGACCCCTGTATTTGGAGTAAAGGTGGAAAATATTATTCATTATCTGGTGGTACATTACAAACAAAGCCACAAGGAATCAGAAGAGCTGCTGACTTTCTTTTCAGATCAAATGATCTGATTCACTGGGAATTTTTGCATCCTTTTACCGAGGGAGATTTGTTTACATTAGTTGGAGATGATGGTGCGTGCCCATATTTTTGGCCTATTGGAGATAAACATATACTTCTTTTCTACAGTCATATGAGTGGAGGACAGTACCTTTTGGGGGACTACGACCTAGAACGTGATAAATTCTCAGTATTCTCTGGCGGTTTATTCAATTTCGGAGCATCTACACCTTCTGGTGTTCATGCCCCATCTGCTACACCTGATGGTTTAGGAGGTGTGGTGACCATATTTAATATGAACCCTGGTATGGACACAAAGGGATGGAATCAGATCATGACTTTACCAAGACTCCTTACATTGGAAAACGATTCTGTGTTAAAGATCAAACCTGCTGGGGATATTGAATCTTTACGATATGGTCACAAACATCTAGGAGATACAGTGCTACCCCCTAATGAAGAGGTAGTTCTCGATGGAATAGAGGGTAATACGATGGAGATAATTGCCGAGATAGACGCAAAAGCTTCTCCTATGGTTGAGTTGAATGTACTTAGGTCAAAAAATAGAGAAGAATACACGCGGATAGCATTTTTTAAGGATAGAGGATTTAAAATTACCGATTGGGGTGATAAAACCGGAGCTCTATTACAATCTGCTAATAGGGTAGTTTCCCCTTACGGCACAGCACGTCCTGCTGTGGAACGAGCGAGTGTTTTATCGATAGATTCGTCCTATTCCTCTATACTGCCAGATGCATTATCAAGAGCTCCCGAAACTACTACGATAACTCTAGGTCATAACGAACCTCTTCAACTTAGAATATTCATAGATAGAAGCGTTGTTGAAGTTTTTGTGAATGACAAAGCTTGTGTTGCTGTAAGAGTATATCCGGGATTGGCTGATAGCTTAGGAATTTCCCTGCGCGCACAGGGCTCCGAAGCAAGATTACTTTCATTAGATGCTTGGAATATGGGAAACATCTATGAATAGAGGAATCGGCATAACAGAAATTATAATATCTTTAGCAGAATAAACCGTCAGTATTACACATTCCGTATCCTATTAATGAAGCATAGCCAACTAATATAATTAACACAACTCCCCATATAATTTGATGCTTTGTATTCATAATTAACCTCCCATATGCCGAATTTCATATGTAAACTTCTACACTATGTTGAGATTATATCATAGCGTAGTTGGTTAAATAAAAAGAGCCACTTTAACATGGTTTTCTTTTCGGTGTTGGTTCTGCAAATTTGATGTGAAATCACTTATCTCATATACCTTACTAGATCTATTATAAAAGGAAGTTATCTCTCGCTCATATCTCCATCTCTAGTATAAGGATTGTTTGCTTCTTCTTTCTCTTTACGAGATATTCGTGCCGGTAACCAAAGATACATTAAATACACGAGGATAAGAGGTAGAAGGACCCCAAAGACAATACCACTTAATATTTTTATCGGTAATAAAACCCCTAAAATGGATATTACTATTAAAGCCATTAGCAATTTATTGATATATGAATCAGACATAATGCCACGATTGTACCACAGTACTTATCAAATCATTAGATAAACCTACAAA
>CAYOMB010000164.1:0-2697 GCA_964404955.1 uncultured Dehalococcoidia bacterium | reverse complement strand
ATGAATGTTTCAAAAGTAACTGTAGTATATACTAAGAATACTAGAAAACCATATTTCAATAAAGCGTTTTATAATAATGTCAAATAGATTAGCAAATCAAACAAGTCCCTATTTATTACAACATTCTGAAAATCCTGTTGATTGGTTTCCGTGGGGTAAAGAATCATTAGAATTGTCAAAAAAACTAAATAAACCAATATTACTTAGTATTGGTTATTCTTCGTGTCATTGGTGCCATGTAATGGAAAAAGAAAGTTTTGAAGATACTGAAACAGCCCAATTAATGAATCGGTATTTCATAAACATCAAGGTCGATCGTGAAGAACGTCCAGATTTAGATAATATATATATGCAAGCTGTCCTCGCACAAAATGGGCATGGTGGATGGCCTATGACGGTGTTTTTAACACCTGAAAGAAAACCGTTTTTTTCTGGTACTTATTTCCCACCAGAGCCTAGACATGGTATGCCTAGCTTTAAACAAGTATTAGAAGCTATGAACAATGCTTTTCATAATAAATATGATGAGATATCACCTTTGGCTGATAAACTAACAACTCATATAAGCTTTGAGAATCAGAATGTCGACCTTTCTTCAATTAATCGTAAACATATAATTGATTCATCCCTTTCCCAATTGATGAATCAATTTGATCAAAAATACGGTGGTTTTGGGGGAGCTCCAAAGTTTCCACAACCAACAATTTTGAATTATTTGTTAGAAGTTTTTTATTCGACCAAAAATAATCAATATCTGGATATGGTATTACATACTCTAACCAATATGGCATGTGGTGGTATTTATGATCAACTAGCAGGCGGGTTTCATAGATATTCTACTGACCAACAGTGGTTCGTACCTCATTTTGAAAAAATGTTATATGACAATGCTTTAATATCTTCAATTTATATAGATGCTTATAAAATCACAAAGAACACACAATATTTGCGAATAGTTAAAGAAACGCTTGATTATATATCATCAGAAATGACTGGAGATTCATATCAATTTTATTCTAGCCAGGATGCCGATTCTGAAGGTGTTGAGGGTAAGCATTTTACTTGGGATATTGCTGAAATTGATAGAATATTAGGAAAAGATAATAGTAATATATTTTGTAAATATTATGGTGTTCAAAAAGATGGCAACTTTGAGGGTACTAATATTTTATACATACAACATGACCATTCTCATTTATCGGATCAATTAAATATTGAACCTGAACATCTTTCTAAGATTATAGAAGAATGTAGATATATTCTTTTGCGACAAAGAAACCAACGAATAAAACCTTCAACAGATACAAAAATAATAACATCATGGAATGCTATGATGGCTAAGACTTTTGCCAAGGCTTCTATTTTTCTAGGGAACAGATATCTTGATATTGCTATTAAAAACACTGACTATATTTTGAATAATCTAATCGAAGATAACCAATTAATCCATACGGACAACTATTCAGAACCACATGGTTATTTAGAAGATTATGTATATACATTAGACACCTTAATAACACTACATTCCATCACTCTTGACTACACATGGATTGAAAAAGCAGAGAATTTCGCAGAAGTAATGATAGAACTATTTTGGGATAAAGATACGAGTCGATTTTATGATACATCAAATAACCAAAATGATTTAATATTTAGGCCTAGAGATTCTCACGACGGTGTTATTCCTTCAGCTCTTTCGATGGGTTCTATAGTATTAAATAAGCTTTCACTATTATTAAACAAAGATTCATATAAAGTAATATCAGATTTAAATATAACCTCTGTTACAGATTTGATCGATAAAGCTTCATTATCTTTTACTAACTGGCTTTCTTTCATCAATGCTAGTGAACAAAAACCTAATGAATTAGTTATTTCTTATCCAAAACTCTCTAACCGATCTACGCAAATATTAGCTTTAGGATCAAATATCAATCAATATTTTCATCCAAACCTTTTAATTTCTGGTATAAATCAGTTTCAATTACCAAATTTAGATGAAAACCCATTATATAAAGGTAAAACTATAGTCGATCAAAAAATTACAGGTTATTATTGTAGCAATTTTATTTGTGATGAACCATTGACAGATTTAGAGAAACTTATTGATAAACTATCAGAACCCTATGATAAAATCTCTAATGACTGGGTATATATTAAGGAGAATTTCAATGAGTAGAGTAGAACATATAAAATGGAGTCTTGCATTTGTTCACAGAGCATTACGCGATGCCTGTAATGGCACAGATGAACAAATTCATTTTGTTCCAGAGTTTGGCAGCCATTCTATAGCATGGTGTTTATGGCATACAACTCGTGTTGAAGATATGATTGTAAATGTACGCATTAAGGAATCTGATCCTATTTGGAGTGAAGAATGGGCAGCAAAAACAGGTCTCCCATTTGATGGGAATGGCAATGGACAATCCGACGATGATGCTCAGAAAGTTACGATTATTAATATGGAAAACTTCATCGAATACCAAAAGCTTGTTTGGGAATCGACAGCGGAATTACTAGAAAAACTAACAGATTCAGACTTGTCGAAAGAAGTAAAGTCTCGTACTGGTACTGAACAGGTAGATGAATCTATTTCATTACATATGTTAGGACATTTTAATGGCCATAGAGGCGAAATGAACTTTTTGAGAGGTATGCAGGGAATGGATCCTTTGTTAGTAAGAGAAGGAACCCATT
>CAYOMB010000163.1:0-2697 GCA_964404955.1 uncultured Dehalococcoidia bacterium | reverse complement strand
CTGCTGGAATTATTTCTGATCGTATAAGTGAATTTTGGCTTATTGGGGGTGCTAATCTATGGGTTGGTATCGGTGTAATATTAATGAGTTTAGCAACTACAAATATTATGTTTTTGGGTATGTCTTTTATAACTGGATTAGGTGGGGGAGTTCAACATCCTGTTGGGGCAAGATTCGTTTCCAGAGGGTCAGATCCTAAATCCCTATTTACATCTATAGGTATATTAAATTTCTCAGGAGATCTTGGAAAAATCATTGCTCCAATTATTGTCGCAGTATTAGTCGTTTCTTTTGGATGGCAAAAATGTCTATTATTCGTAGGTATTAGCGGAATAATACTGGTACTTGGAAGTATGGTTATGAATCTATCAATATCAAAATCTTCGAACAATACAAATAGTATACAAACCCCAACTAGTACTAACAATTCAAATTTACGTACTGTAATTGATGCCCAGTTTGTGGTACTGATGATGGCAGGATTTATTGACTCAATGATTCGAACAGCTACCCTAACATTCATACCATTCATATTTATCGCAAAAGGCATGACTACACTTCGTACAACACTAATATTTACCATATTGTATAGTGGAGGATCTATAGGAAAATTTTCTTCAGGATGGTTGAGTGATCGATATAATGCTTTCACTATAATTTTTGCTACAAAAATAGTAGTTAGTATACTACTCCCAATCATCCTTATCACCAATATACCTATTGGAACAGTATTAGTATTTATTTTGGGTATAGGTTTGAACGGAACTTCTTCTGTCCTTTACGGAATAGTAGCACAAATTACAAATCCAGAAACACGAGGAAAAGCATATGGTATTTACTATACAAGTACCGAAGTTGGGGTCGCGATTGCACCAATATTGTTTGGATTTATTGCTGATAGCTATAGTTTGAATATTAGCATGATAGGTATTTCAATAGTAAGTTTACTAGTAATTATTCTAAGTAAAAACATAGCAGTAAAGTGAAAGAGTTTTAAACTATGCCAAATTTAGACTTAAATGATGTTTCGATCCATTATGAAGAGACAGGGGAAGGTCCCTTCGCTTTTGTACATTGTCATGGCATAGGCCAAAGTGGGAAACCTTTTACTGAAGAATTTAGCTTTTGGGAAAAATATTTTGACCGTGTAATTACATGGGATAACAGAGGATTAGGGGAATCTTCACAAGCTTCAAAATATTCTGTACCTCTTTATGCAAGTGATTTAGCACGATTATTAAATCATCTCAATGTGAAAAAAGTAGTTCTTCATGGAGTGTCTTGGGGCGGTATAGTTGTACAACAATTTGCATTAGATTACCAAGATATGTGTTCAGCAATAATAATTGATTCTAGTTCTAGCGAAGTAAATGTTACAGCTTCTGAAAATTGGTATAAACAAAGTGAAGAGTCTAGAGTTGGTACAGGGATTAGAAAAATCAAACCTGAACATATGGATTCATTCCTAGCTCAAGCTCGTGCTACAGCTGGACTAAGAGAACACCCATACACACCAAGATTGCAAGAAATAAAATGCCCTGCACTTATAGTTGGCGGTGGCCAAGATTCAATAGCAGGTGCAGGTGGATCTATTATTTTAGGAAGAAATTTACCAAATTCACGTACGGAAATTTTTCAAGACTCTGAACATGGGGTATATCGACACAAACAAACAGAATTCAGAAAACTTGTTCTAGAATTTTGTAAAAATATGCAAATTATTAACTAAAGAAAGAAGACATAATGACGACGAATTTGCTTTGGAGAAATCTAGAAAGTACCTTAGGTAATAAAATAAATGAATTTGAAGGTGTTGCTGGTTTATCAATCCGATCCCTTAAGAATAAAAACACCATATCTATAAATGGAGATGATATCTTCCCTACAGCATCTTCTATTAAAATACATATATTAACCCAACTATTTTCCTTAGAAGAAAAAGGGATGATAGATTTATCAAAACGAATCCGATTTACGCAAGATATGTATGGAGCAGGGAGTGGAGTGATACATTTTTTGGAAAATGACCCTGAATTTTCCATTTTAGATATCGCTATTTTGATGATGCTTGTTTCAGATAATACTGCTACCAATATGTGTATAGATTTAGCTGGGATGGAAGAAACAAATAATCTTATAAGAGGTTTTGGTCTATCGAAAACAAAACTTGGACGTAAAATGATGGATGCTGACGCTATCAATCGCGGAGAGGAAAATATTTCTACCCCAAATGAATTAACTACAATGATGGAATTATTGTATCAAAAAAAACCATCTGCAAAAGTATCTGAAAACGTACTCGCTATTATGAGTAAACCCAAGTCTGCCTATCTTAATAAAGCTGTCGGACCAAATACAAAAGTTGCTAATAAACCTGGTGGAATGGATAAAGTTCGATGTGACGTTGGAATTGTATTTTTACCTAATAATCCATATTCTATTTCTATTATGACAAATTATGGAATCATTGACTCATTAGACCAAGAAGCCTTTATAGTCGATATAGCTAAAACAGTGCATAAGTTCATGCTTACTCTAGATCAGACAAATGAATTTGGTTTAGGTCTACCCAGTACTATCCCATTGTAAACTAGAAAAATCCAGGAAGAATATAAATGAAATTAAATATAAAATGGCTAGGTTTTTTTGCCATTGCTTTTGGAGTTTTTGCCAGTGTTACTGAGCAAACTTCAGCAC
>CAYOMB010000162.1:0-2701 GCA_964404955.1 uncultured Dehalococcoidia bacterium | reverse complement strand
TTCCCTAATATTTCAAAAGTAATAAATAATGGTGGTGATACCTCTTTCCCTGTTACTGCAATTCTTATTGTGCCGAACAAGTCACGCGGTTTACATTCATGTTTTTCCAATAATTTACGTAAAGAGATTTCTATTATTTCTTCGGTAAAATCACTAATACTGTTGATTGTGATTATTGCTTCTTCATATATTTCTCTCGATAACGATGCCTTTGATTTCACTAGAAGTCTTTGTTGTTCATTTGGCTCTGGAGTTTCAAAGAAAAAATTGCATACTGGCCAAATTTCTTCTGGGTTAATTGTTTTAATGCGCTCTTTTAGGATATTTAATACGGTCATTATTGCATCTTGAGTGATTGGTATTTCTAATTCAATATTATTGTTTTTGCAATAGTTAGATAATACAGTGGTTATTGTTGATGTGATAAAATTATCATTAGAAGTTTTTATATATTGACTGTTCATCCAATTGAGCTTTTCTGTATTGAAAATTGATGGTGATTTACCAATTCGTTCTATTGTAAATACATCGATTAAACTTTCTATAGAAAAAATTTCAGTTTTATCATCCAGTGACCACCCCAATAAAACTAAAAAGTTCAACATAGCTTCAGGAAGATATCCACTAGTTTGATATTCTAAAATAGATGTTGCACCGTGACGTTTAGAAAGTTTTGATTTATCACTTCCTAGTATCATTGGCAGATGTGCGAAAGAAGGGGGTTGGTATCCAAATGCCTTATATAATAGTAAGTGTTTTGGAGTACTAGAAAGCCATTCTTCCGCTCTTAATACGTGAGAGATTTCCATTTCGTGGTCATCTACAACATTTGCTAGGTGATAAGTTGGATAGCCATCCGATTTCAATAAAACAAAATCATCTAAAAGGGTATTCTGAAATTCAACTCTTCCTCGAATTAAATCATCAACTACTATCGTGTCAATATTTTCAGGAATTTTAAATCTTATTACGTAGGGTAAATTGTTAGCTTCTTTATCTGAATTATCCGCATTTCTACAACGCCGATCGTATTGAGGTGGAAGCTTTTGCTTTTGCTGGTTTTGCCTCATTTCAGTTAATTCTTCTGATGTACAATAGCATTTGTATGCATAATTATTTTCAACTAGCAGATTAGCGGCATTTTGATATAGATCTAATCTTTCGGATTGCATGTAGGGGCCATGAGAACCACCTTTTTCGGGGCCCTCATCCCAATCTAGTCCGAGCCATTTTAATCCATTAATTATTGATTCTAGTGCTCCATCTTGCTTCCGTGCCTGATCAGTATCTTCAATACGTAATATAAATTCACCTCCATAGTGCCGACAAAACAACCATGTGAAAATTGCTGTTCTCATATTACCCACATGGGGTTCACCTGTTGGGCTTGGAGCAAATCTTGATCTTGGTTTATTTATTGTCATGGATATTAAACCTTATATTGGTATATTTTTTTAAATATTATACTAAGTTTTCTAAACTATTTGTTAGATCTTCAGGCAATGGGGCTATAAATGTTTCAATGTCGTTAGATTCTGGCATAGTAATTTGCATAGAATAAGCGTGCAAAAATTGTCGTTTTATAAAATCAACTCTACCCCCATAAAGATGATCACCAACTATGGGATGGCCTATCGCAGCCATATGTACTCGAATTTGATGTGTTCGACCTGTTTCTGGTTCAGCGCAGATTAGTGTAAAATTCTGGAAATTCTTTATCGTTTCATAATATGTAATAGCTTGTTTACCTGAAGAATTAACTGCCATTTTTTTTCTATTTTTTGTATTTCTTGAAATAGGTCCTTCAATTGTTGATGTATATTCTTTGGGTATACCCTTTACCAAGGCGTAATAAGATTTTTTTGCTTTTCTATTTTTCAATTGTGAGGATAAATGATTGTATGCAAGTGTTGTTTTGGCTATAAGTATTACCCCCGATGTATCTTTATCTAATCTATGTACTATACCTGGTCTATTTTTATCCCCGATATTAACTAATTGTGGATAGAGATTAATTAATCCATTAACTAATGTACCATTTGAATTACCTGCTCCTGGGTGTACCACCATCCCCGCTGGTTTATTTACAGCTATTAAATGCTCATTTTCATATATAATTGGAATTTTGATATCTTCTGGTTCTAAATTAATTTCTTTTTGACCTACAACAGTCATTGAAAGGTTAAAAGTGCTAGGAACTGAAAATGATGGATTTATGGCCATGTTATTTACTAGAATTAGTTTATTTGTAATCATTTTTTGGACTTGGCTTCTAGATAATTCAGGAAATTGTTTTGATACGAATAAATCGATCCTAGTTGGAGATATCATGGTGTATTTATATTCAGTTTTTATCGGCTGTTCTTTCATCATTGCCTTCAGTAGATTCTGTTGGAGGATTTTTTATATATGTCCATATAATAATAAATATACTGATTACAATTGCACTATCAGCAATGTTAAAAATATACCACGGTCCAACATCTATAAAATCTGTAACATGTCCTATAGTAATTCTTTCTAATAAATTACCTAAGGCTCCTCCGATTTGCATACCAAGGCATGTGCGTAAAATTAAAGGAGGTAGATCAGAATTTTTAAAGTATAGTAAGAGAATAATAATGGCAGCAACCGATGCAATTAGTAAAAAAGTAGTTTGTCCTCGAAATAATCCAAAAGCACTACCTGTATTGAGAGTATG
>CAYOMB010000161.1:0-2725 GCA_964404955.1 uncultured Dehalococcoidia bacterium | reverse complement strand
AAACTAATTCTGTTTTTATTGCTGCATTGAATAAATATAGTTTCCCTAAAAATCCAGACGTTGGGGGTAAACCAATAAGAGAAAGAAAAGATATCATTAAAACAATTGATGAAAATTTATTATTGAAAAAAGCACCAGCATAACTTTGAATATTGTAACTATTAGTTGATAATGACATGTTCATCAATGAGTAAAATGCTGCTATATTAGTAAATGAATAGGTTAGCAAATAAAAAACAACTGCAAGCTGTCCATCTATGCTATTAGACTCTGAAAAGCACGCTACTCCAATTAATATATATCCTGCATGAGCTATGCCACTATAACCTAAGAGCCTCTTTGAATTATCTTGTAGAAGAGCTCCAGCATTACCCACTATCATAGTAATAACAGCAATAACAGCAATAGTGTTAGTCCAATCAGCGTATTCATAGGCTATTAAAAATACTTTTATCAATAATGCAAATCCTACAGATTTACTAGCAATCGATAGAAAGGTAACAACTGGAGTTGGAGCGCCTTGATATACATCTGGTATCCACATATAGAATGGAACAATACCTACTTTAAATCCGACTCCACCTAGTATAAAAAGAATAGCAATTAGCACAATTGAAACATTCGAGTCGAGGCTTGTTCCAGATAAAATATGTGCAATGACTTCAAAGTTGGTTGAACCACTAAACCCATATAATAAAACTATCCCATACAATAAAAATGCGGAGCTAATCGCACTAATTATGAGAAATTTTAAACTTGCTTCAATTGAATATTCCTCTTTAGTCATTGCGATAACTGCAACTAATGGAAGTGAAACTAATTCAAGGCTTATATAAGCTGTAATAAAGTCGTTACTTGCAGGCAAAAGCATCATACCTACTGATGAATACATCATTAAGCTAAGAAATTCTATTTTAAGTTTTCCAAAATGTTTAGAATAATTATATGAACCTAAAAGGATTAAAAATAAAGATCCTAAAACAAGTATTTTAAAAAACACACTAAATTGGTTTGCATGAATCGTGTTATAAAATATATAAGACGAGGGAACAAACCATAGGAATACAGCATAAATTAGAGCAGATATAATACCTAATAATGACACGGTTTTAACAACCAGATATCTGCCAGAAAAAATACCCAATAATAGTGTTAAAGTAGCAGTTATTGCAACAATTAATTCACTACCTATGTATATTAAATCTACTACATCCATTTAAATTAAACTCCTATTGTACTATTAACAAATGCAATAATACTTTGTTCAAAAAATTCAAAAATAATATTAGGGTAGACACCTAAGACTATTATAGAGGCAATTAGCAATAAAGCTGGAGCATATTCATAGAATGAAAGTTTTGTTAATTTCTCTTCATCTCCAAAATAATCTCCAAATATTACTCTTTGAACTAGCCATAACATGTATCCTGCTGTAAGCACTATCGAAAAAACACTAATCACCGTAAACCAATTCCAAACTGCAAAAGCAGCCATAAAAACAGTTACTTCCGCAACAAATCCACTTAATCCTGGTAATCCCAAAGACGCCATTGAAGCTATAACAAAAAATAAACTTATTGTTGGTGCTTTATATACAATTCCTTTTAATTCACCTATTTCTCTGGTATGTAAGCGGTCATATATCAGCCCGATTGAAAGAAATAATAAACCTGTTATTGTTCCATGAGTAAACATTTGTAATGCCGCCCCTTCTAAGCCGAAAGATGCAACTACTATGTTGTCAGATTTATATGCACTAATTCCAAGTAAAACAATACCCATATGACTTACACTACTAAAGGCAATCAATTTTTTTATATCAGTTTGTCGAAAAGTAATAATAGCGCCATATACCAAACTAAATGCTCCTAAGAGAACCAATAATAAAGATAACTCCCTAGCTTCGTGTTGAAATATCTGAACACAAATTCTTATGATGCCATATCCGCCCATTTTAATTAAAACACCAGCTAATATTACGCTACCAGCAGTTGGAGCATCTGTATGAGCATCTGGAAGCCATGAATGGAGTGGCCATGAAGGTAGCTTGATAGCAAATGCAATAAAAAACATCAAAAAGACATAAACTGGAGATATTATCATATTTTCATTAGTCAAAGTTATCTGTGAGAGTTCTTGAATATTAAAACTACCAACTGATAAGCCTGTTATAAGTAAACCAACTAACATAAATGCAGACCCAAACAATGTATATATTACAAATTTCATTGCTGAGTATTCTTTACGTCCTGAACCCCAAACTGAAATTATAAAATACATTGGGATTAATTCGATTTCCCAAAAAATAAAGAATAGTACTAAATCAAGTGAAATAAATACGCCTAGAACTGAAGTTTCTAAAATCAAAAACCAGAAAAAGTATTCTGCAACACGTGTTTTTATGGACATTGAAATTGAAACAGCACAAATGAATAGTAGAGTTGTCAAAAATACCAAAGGCAAACTTAATCCATCGACACCAAGGTGATAAGAAATACCAAGAGAAGGAATCCAGTCATAGTTTTCAACAAATTGATAACCATTCTTTGATAAATCAAAACTAATCAACAGGAAGATAGATATAAGCAATTCAAAACCTGTGATTATTAAGGCCCACAACTTAATATATTGTGGTTGCTTCCTTAATAAGGGTATTATCAAAGCCCCAAGAATTGGAATGAAAATTAATATAGTTAACATGTGATTATATACCTTTTATTATCAT
>CAYOMB010000160.1:0-2745 GCA_964404955.1 uncultured Dehalococcoidia bacterium | reverse complement strand
GAATGGCGATGCCAAACACAACTAACCAAAATAACACAAATCAATATTCAACCCCTATGGTAGACACTGGATACCAGTGCCAAGGGGAGCCAAGAGTAATATTTTATGACGAGAGGCTTCTGGAAGCACTTTTAGGCGAATTTAACAACCAAGGAATAGCTTACAGCGCCTCTGGAAACAATTGTGATGACACATCAGTAACCCTTCGTTCTGTATTGGAATTAACAAAAGCTGATCTTTCAAATAAAGGAATAACTTCCTTAGAAGGAATAGAATACGCCACAAACTTAACAGCACTGCGATTGGATAATAACGAAATAAGCAATATCGACTCTTTATTAAGTCTTACAAACTTAAGAACTCTTGATATGAGAGACAATATGATTGTTGTTCCAGACCAAGATCCTCGATATCCTCCTCAAGAAAACCCATTAACTTTGCTGGAACGTAATGGAGTATCAATTAATATTAATACTTTTGATATATCTACAGTATTTAAATCTAAATACAATATCGATTTGGCAAACTTACCAAATGTTTCAGAACAACAATTAGCTGATATTTTATGGGGTGGCGATCCTCGATCTTTAGTCAATGCTAGTCGAACTCAACCGTCATCAATCCAAAACCAACAAAACTCAGGTGATTATTGTGATCAAGTAAGTGGGTTTACACGTTTTCAAGATAATTCTTTATGGAATTCAATCATAAATGAAATGAAAAGCGAGGGGTTAACGTTTTGTAGTAGCCCTGAAGACCTCTCAATTGACAGAGATGCATTAGAAGAAATAACTTTTCTAGAGGCAAACTTCCAAAATATAATTAATCTTAATGGTATAGAAACACTAAGGAATCTGGAAGAACTTCAAATTGCCGACAATAGAATTACTAATATTGAACCGTTAGGTAATTTAAGATCACTAATGATTCTGGATTTATCTAACAATCAATTATGTCAGAGTAATTACAACCCATGGGACAATCTCAGAGGATTAAGAATCGTCGAGTTATATATCTCAAATGCTTGTATTTCTGGACTAGATTTTACTGATGATTTAATAAACCTTCGATTTTTGGACATAAATGACAATCCAATATCCCAATCTTATAAGATACAAGAATTGATAAATAGAGGTGTTGAAGTTGAATATAATGGGAACATTAATACTAATCAGCAATCATCACAAAATAATTCTAGTAACAATTTTAACAATACTTCAAATACTAGCGTTTCAAATAATGATTCAAGTTTTTATTATGAAGAAGAAGGAAATAGCAGAGGTTTCTTATTTAATGTAAATGAGGTACCTGAATGGGCTCAAAGTATGGGCCTTAACGATATAAACCAACTTCTAGACCCTACTGTTATTGCTATATTTGGTATATTCATAACCCTCTTGGGAACTGTAGCTCAAATGGCGCGAGGTAGATAGTCAAGTTAGTCAACATCTGAAAGCATTTTAAATGGTACCAGAAGTATTAACGCTATACAAAGGCAAACAACCAAAGAAGAAAGTGCGCCTATTTGACCATATGGGGTGAATGCAGTAAAAACCCACCAAAGAAATGATCCAAATAAATAGGCTGCTCTACCAGCAACATTATATAATCCAAATGATTCATTAATATCATTATCGTCAGAATAATGAATTAGTATAGGGCGATCAGCTACCCAAACCCCACCAAGAAGTAGTCCGGTAAAAGATATTACGATCCACCAAACATTTTGATCTAGATTGAATAATGGAATTAATACTATCCCTAAAAATCCTAGAATCCAACAACTTATAACAACAATAAGACAGCGGCGTGCTCCAAACTTATCTGTAAAAAGGCCCCAGAATGTAGCGCCTGGTATCGAAAAAACGATTCCTACAAATAAAAATGCCGGTATCTTACTTGCTGGTATTCCAACAGTATCTACAGCGAACAAGGCGATAAAGGTTATTCCTGTATTAATAGCAGACATATACCAAAATTTAACGAGTAGAAATTTACGTATTTGAGCGTATTTTTCCTCAAATAGATATCGCATAGGATTAGTTAGAACAGTATTTGGATATTCTGGATGTGATGATAATGGAATGGATCGTTTTATTTTTAAAGAGGTAGTAAAGAAAGCAAGCTGAATGGCAAATAATGCTAAAATAATTGAAATAATGAAAAATGCCAATTCATATGTCCCATATCGAGAATTAATAAATAAACCTATCATTACCACAAAAAAGGACCCCGCATACCCTACCCCTATTCCTAATCCACCAATTAGTCCTCTATTTTGTTCTGTTGAAACATCAACCAGCATTGAGTTGTATGCAATTTCTGCAAAATTTAAAAATACTAGTGAACAAGCGAATAATAAGAGTATGATAAAAACGTTATCAAATAAACCATAACATGCTATAAACAGACACGTAATCAATGTAAAACCTAAAACAAAATACTTTTTAGTAAAATAAATATCCATTATCTTACCGAGTGTCGGGCCAAGTAGTAAGGTGACTGCTGTTGCTAGAGTTATAGTTAAAGCAAAATCAGAATCACTTGCACCCATGATACTAACTAACCATATCGGAAAAAAATAACCTGTTACTCCAGAGTAAAATATGGTGCTACCAGCATCAAATAATATCCAACTTATTGCCGATAGAGAGAGAGAATATTTTGTCATACGAAGTTAACTCTTTTGCATAAATAGTAAATGGGCCCGGAAGGGATCGAACCTACGACCAATCGATTATGAGT
>CAYOMB010000159.1:0-2752 GCA_964404955.1 uncultured Dehalococcoidia bacterium | reverse complement strand
TTAATATCTTCATCAAATTATCAACGTTCACTGGTGATAGACCTGCAGCAGGTTCGTCCAACATTAATAATTTTGGTTTTCCTGCAATAGCTCTAGCTAAAACAAGAAGTCTTCTTTGACCTCCTGATAGTTCACTTGCATTTAACTCTGCGTAGTCAGCCAAACCAACAAAAGAAAGAAGCTCCATCATTTCCTCTTTAATGGTTTTCTCTTGATCCCATATTTTTTTTCTACCAGTAACAGCATCAATAAAACTATATGGCACTAAAGTATGATAGCCTGACATTACGTTATTTATTACTGACATATCTTGATACAACCTCAGTAATTGAAATGTTCTAGCTAATCCAAGCTCTCCAACTTTGTGTGGAGGCTCATTAGTAATATCGTTACCATCAAACTCAATGTAGCTACCTGGATCTGGTTCATAAACACCAGATACTAAATTAAAAAAAGTACTTTTTCCTGAACCATTTGGTCCGATAATTCCTCTAATTTCGTTTGCTGGCAATTCAAAATCAACTTTATTTATAGCTTTTAATCCACCAAATGCTTTCATTAATTTTTTTGTTTTTAATAACATTATTTACTCGCTGCTCCTGTTTTGGTTTTAAATCTTCTATCAATAAAATATTTGTCAATAAATCCACCAATACCTTTGGGCATAAATAGAATTGTTAATACAATTGTTAATCCAAAAATAAATAATTGATACTCATAAAGTGGCCTTGTTAAATCATAAACAATCGTAATAATAATCGCTCCAATTATTCCTCCCCAAATATGACCCAAACCACCAAAAACAACCATGGCTAAGAAAGTTACCATTTCAATTACAGTATAATTGTTTGGATGAATATATCCTGGAGGTAAATGAGCGTATACTGCACCTGCACCTCCTGCAAACATTGCGCTTAAAACGAAAGCTAGCATTTTATGTTTTTTTACATTTATTCCTGATGCTGCTGCAGAAATCGGATCTTCTCTCACAGCCATAAAAGCTCTTCCAACTGACGATCTTAAAACACTAAATGAAAAATATATTGCTATCAGCATTATAGGCATTGCGATGTAGTAATATTTATCAGGAGTATCAAAAGGTACTCCAAATATCTCTGGTTGTGGTATATTTGAAATTCCATAAGTTGACATAAAAAAATCTCCGTTTTCAATAAACAATCGTATTGCTTCTCCACCACCAAGGGTAGCTAAGGCTAAATATGGACCTTCTAATCTAAAAGATGGAATTGCAAAAGCCACACCAAATAAACCAGCTATTAATATTGCTGCAGGCAAAGTTAACCACAAACCAGAACCTAAATATAAAAACATACATCCTGCGGTGTATGAACCGACTGCATATATCCCAACATGTCCTACAGTAACCTGACCGCAAAACCCTTTAACAATATTTAGTCCTGCAGCAACAATGATGTTGATACAAATTAAACTTGCTAAATGTGATTGATATAAATCTGTAAAAAAAACAGATGGTACTAACATTAAAATTATAAAAGCAATAACAAAACCCAGGAAAGGATATTGTCTTATAATTTCTTTAAATTTATCCATTATACTACTCTTTTAAGTTTGTAATTGGACGAATGACCTGAAGTTAATAATTTTTTATTAGTATTCTTAATAAATGGATAATAAGTAACATTTTTATACCTCCATATGACTGGTGCACTTAAAGCGTAACTGCCGTAAATAAAAAATCTTTTATTTTCCCTATGTTCCTTAAACCTTTTTACACCATGATAAGAATTTGGTGTAGACTGAAAGAAAATAACTGAGCCTTTTTTTGGTGTAAACTCTTTAGATAAGCTTAATTCATTTTTTTTAGGAAACCTTCCGAAACTATTTCTAATCTTCACATTGGATCTTTTTTGGTAAATTGTCAAAGATCCACCATTTTTCTTGGGTATATCATTTAAATAAATAAGAAAGTTATATAGCCTTGTAATATCATCTCTATGAGGTTTTAATCTATATCCACCTTTAGAAACAGAAAAGTCCATATCAAGATTGACGCTTGGATTTTTATACATATTGCCATACATTTTTTTAAGTTCTTCAGAATTCATCAATTTTTTATTTGTGAACTTGTCTTTTATAAACTTTTTGGGATTATAAGCATTAGACCAAGACAAATTTTCATAATTTTTTTTAAAAATCTTTTCAATTTTTCTGTAGAAAACTTTGCTATTAAATAAATTAAATAGCTTTCTTGAAGTTTTTGACTTTTTTAAATATTTTTTGAAATTTTTTGAACCTTTGTTAATTCTACTTCTTCCACCCTGAATCATATCATCAAATGCATCTGAATTTTTTATCTCTTTAATAATCTCGTCGCATTCGATATTACTTAAGGCTTTCGGAGCTAACATTACTGGGAATCTTGTTTTTATTTTTTTTAAGTTCTTTATTTTTATCATTTTTATTGCCTTAAGATTAAAAAATGAGCGGTAGTAATTAAACTACCGCTCATAAATTTTAGTTATTAAAGACCTGCGCTAGCGTTAAATGTAACTGTACCAGCTACTTTAGTCTTCCAGTTTTTACCACCTTTTGTGTACTCGATCATAACAGGTGTTCTGTTACCATCTCTACACTCAGGTGAACCAGCAGCACAGAAGCTGATTGGTCCTGAAGCTAAACCAGTAAAGTTAGTTATACCAGCAATAGAGTCTCTTACAGCTTTTCTATCAGATGCAAGATCACCGCTAAATCCTTTTTCTGCTTTTTCTAA
>CAYOMB010000158.1:0-2766 GCA_964404955.1 uncultured Dehalococcoidia bacterium | reverse complement strand
CCAAATTTTTCACTTGTAATATATTATTTTTTTAACAAGGAGTCAGTTTGAAAACAAAAGCAGCAGTTCAATTTACCTTAAATGGGCCATTAGAACTTGTGGATTTAGAAATCCCTGATCCCCAAGAAAACCAAGTAATAGTAAAAATGTATTCCAGCGGAGTTTGTCACTCGCAACTCCACCAAATGGCAAATCCAAACCTTCCTAGACCACTTGTACTTGGTCATGAAGGAACTGGAATTGTTACAAAAACTGGCAAAAATGTTTCTCATGTTTCTGAAGGAGATCATGTAATTGTTACATGGGTAAAACGAGTCGAAACACAAGGATCTATACCTGCCGAACTCACTGGTGCTTCATATCATGAAACCCCAGTTCATGGCAATGTTTATACATTAGGAGAAGATGTACTAACTAATAGTGATTATGTTGTACCAATTTCTAAAGAATACCCAACAGATATATCCTGTATTATTGGATGTGCAGTTTTAACAGGTGCAGGAGCAGTAATAAATACCGCACAAGTAAATCCAGGACAATCAGTAGCAGTATTTGGAGCTGGTGGAGTTGGATTATGTGCATTACAGGCAGCTTCAATTAGCAACGCAAATCCTGTAATAGCTGTTGACCTAGATAATGAAAAATTAAAATTCGCACAAGAATTTGGGGCAACTCATTTAATCAATGCTTCAGAAAGCGATCCAATTGAACAAATTAAAGATATCACAAATGGAGGCGTAGACTATGCCTTCGATGCAATCGGAGTCAAAATCACTAATGAACAAATTCTTGAATCTACAAGATCAGGCGGCTCTGGAGCAAATAATCTGGGAGGGACAGCTGTATTAATAGGATTACCCCATGGTAATCATACTATGTCCATTCCACCCAGATTGTTTGTTGGAGGACAAAGAATTTACAGAGGTAGCCTAGGAGCAACATACCCAGATACCGATTTCCCCATGTTTCTAGATTGGTATAAAAACGGACAATTCCCTCTAGACAAACTAATTACGAAGCGATATAAATTCGATGAAATTAATGAAGCATACGAATCACTTTCTAATGGAGAAATTCTTGGTAGATCTATTGTCATATATTAGAGAAGGGGAAATATGCCAGAAATTTACCCTTTAGAATGGTCAAACGAAAGATTAAAAATACTTGACCAAACTAAACTTCCAAAAGAACAAGCTGTGATTATAGCAAGTAATTATGTCGATGTATTGGATAGCATCAAATCTATGTCAATTAGAGGTCTATCCATTATTAGCGTTGCGGCTGGATATGCTTTAACATTAGCTGCAAAGAGTGTCTCTACTAATGATGTTCAAAAATTTTTAGGATATATAGAAAATATTACTAATGAAATTCTAAATACTCGACCATCTATGGTTAGTTTATTAAAGGTTGTAGATAGAATTTTTGGCACTTTAAATTCATTCTCAACTGTACAAGAAATGAAAGATTTTATCCAAAAAGAAGCAGAAAAGATACACACAGAAGATCTGGCTACTAACTACCAAATTGCAAATTTTGGGGAAAGTATAATATATAACGGACAAACAATATTAACACATGGAAATACTGGTGCATTAGCAACTTCTGGGTACGGAACAGCTCTTGGTGTAATACGGAAAGCATATGAATCTGGAAAAAATATAAATGTCGTTGTAACAGAAACCCGTCCGTTTTTACATGGTGCAAGACTTACTACCTGGGAATTAGTACAACTAGGTATACCAGTAAATTTAATTATTGATTCAGCTGCAGGTTTCATGATTGCAAATAAAAAAATAGATTCTATAATTGTTGGAGCACAAAGAATAGCTAAGAACGGTGACTTTGCAAATGAAATAGGAACTTATTCTCTTAGCGTAATTGCTCAAAAAAATAATATTCCATTTTATGTTGCAGCCCCAACATCAATAATTGACATGGAATCTCAGAATGGTAATTCATTCCCAATCGAAGAACGCGACAAAAAAGAAGTTATAAATTTTAATAATTCTGAGATAGCTCCTAAAGCTATCTCGGTAACAAATATAACTACAGATATAACTCCATATGAAAATATTTCTGGATTTATTACTGAGTCTGGTATAATATATCCACCATTCAATAATACTTTTAGTCAAGTTTATAAATAGATCAAGGAGAGTTTATGAATTCTAATACAGGCGAGCCGTTCCAAAGAATCACTGTAGATAATGCGAAACAAAAAATTGATAGTGAGGAATGTACAATTGTCGATGTTAGACAACAAGATGAATGGAATAGTGGCCACGTTAAAAATGCAGTACATATACCAGTTGATGAAATACTTCAAAAGATTGATCAATTACCTGATTCTGGATCTTTATTATTCATTTGTGCAGCCGGTGTAAGAAGCGCTTTAGCTTGTGAACTGGCAGCGTCTATGGGTATAGATTCGGAAAGATTATTTAATATAGAAGAAGGAACCCCTTCATGGATAGCTAAAGGCTACCCATCAGAATAATTAAGAAGAACTGAGGTAACAGTGAATAAAACAAAACGCGTATCTTTAATGAAAAGAAGAAAGAGATCTAATAAGCTACAAATAAAAACTAAATCAGAAAATCCAGTAGTAAAAACTAGAACGCCTGCACGAACTGCTCAAAGTGAAGTTGCAGAAACTGTTGCTACTATTAAAGCACCTGCTGCTGCAAAGAAAACTACTGCCGCTAAGAAAACAACTGCTGCCGCTAAGAAAACAACTGCTGCCGCTAAGAAAACAACTGCTGC
>CAYOMB010000157.1:0-2837 GCA_964404955.1 uncultured Dehalococcoidia bacterium | reverse complement strand
ATTGGGCAATCTTCAAATATCAATTCAGCAGTACTCGAAGCTTTCATTCCTAGTTTTCCATCCTGTTTTATAGTCTGAAATCCAGGAGTATTTCTATCAACTATTAAACAATTTACACCTTTGGCTTTTAGTTCTCGGTTCTGTGTAGCATAAATCACAAAAGTATCAGCTACGTCTCCATTTGTTATAAAATGTTTAGTTCCATTTAACTTATATAGGCTATCTGCTGGTGTGCAAGTTGTAGACATTGATGCAACATCTGAACCTGATTCTGGCTCGGTAAGTCCCCATGCCCCAACTGATGTTCCATCGATTAGTGGAGGTAAAAATTTTGATTTTTGTTCTTCATTTCCAAATCTAGCTATACTTTGTAAAACTAATCCTATATGAGATCCATATATTGCAGAAGTAGCGCCACAAGCTTTAGCTATTTCCTCTGTTACAATTGAAAACTCTTTAAATCCCCCACCTGATCCCCCATATTTTTCATCAATAGTAATTCCGAGTAAACCCATGCTAGCAAGTCGATGAAAATTTTCCATAGGGAATTCTTCACGTTCATCTAAAATAGGTGCCATAGGGACTAAATAATCTTGTGCAAAGTCTTGGACTGTTTTTGCAAGCATTAATTCAGTTTCATTGTAGAGTAGGTTATCCATTTTTGATCCTTTTATTGATTAATAATTTGGGGAATATTCACCGTATACTTTTCTAAATATATCACTAATTTCACCTATTGTAGAATAGGATTCTACAGCCTCGATAATAGCAGGCATTGTATTGTCTTTAGTACGGGCAATTTTTTCTAATTTTTCCAAGCTTTCAACAACTTTTTTTGTATCTCGATGTTTTTTGACTAAGTGAAGTTTTTTAATTTGTTGCTGGATTTCTTTTCTTGAAATTTTTTGAAAAGTAATATTTTCACTGCTTTCCTCTTTGTATGTATTTACTCCGACCATATAACGTTCTTGATTTTCCAGTTCTTTTTGGAACATATAGGCAGAGTTTTCTATTTCATTTTCTTGGAATTGTGTTTCGAGAGCCTTTAGGGCGCCGCCAATAGATTCTATTTCATTGATATATTTGAAGGCTTCATTTTCAATATCATCAGTAAGTTTTTCAAGATAGTATGAACCCCCCAATGGATCTACTGTATCTGCAACTCCGCTTTCTAAAGCAATTATTTGTTGTGTTCTTAGCGAAATAACAGCTGAATTTTCAGATGGTAAACCCAGCGCTTCGTCTTTTGAATTTACATGAAGTGATTGTGCTCCTCCTAGAACTGCAGCCATGGCTTGTATTGTGCTTCTTATAATATTGTTATCAGGTTGTTGGGCAGTAAGAGTTACACCGGCAGTTTGTACATGAAATCGCAACATAGAGGATTTGGGATTTTCTGCTTTGAACATATCTTTAGTTATCTTTGCCCAAATTCTTCTTGCTGCACGATATTTAGCCACTTCTTCGATTAAGTTATTTTGAGCAACAAAGAAAAAAGAAATTTGAGGACAAAATTCATCAATTGATAATCCTGCTTCAACTGCTGATTTGATATATTCAATAGCATTAGAAAAGGTAAACGCTAATTCTTGTATTGCAGTACTTCCTGCTTCGCGAATATGGTAACCGCTAATACTTATTGGATTCCATTTAGGTAGCGTTTTTGAACAAAATTCAAAAACATCTGTAATAAGATTCATTGATTCTTTGGGAGGATATATATACGTACCTCGGGCAATATACTCTTTTAATATATCGTTTTGTAGGGTTCCTCGTAATTGTTCAAGAGGAATATTTTGTTTTTTTGCTAGGGCTACATACATAGCAAGTAAAACTGGGGCAGTAGCATTTATTGTCATTGATGTACTAATTTTATTTAGAGGAATATCACTAAATAGAGTTTCCATATCAGCAAGAGTATCAATGGGGACACCAACTTTACCGACTTCACTTTGAGCAATTTCGTTATCAGAGTCATATCCTATTTGTGTTGGAAGATCAAAGGCAACAGATAGGCCATTTTGACCTTGTTCCAGAAGGTGTTTGAATCGCTCATTAGATTTTTCTGGGTTAGAAAAACCTGAATATTGGCGCATTGTCCATAATCTACTTCTGTACATACTAGGATAAATGCCTCTAGTGTAAGGGAACTCTCCAGGAAACTCTTCCTTAGTATCACTTTGATTGTTATATGTAGGGTGTATTTCTTGATTAGAAAGAGTGGTAAAAAGCGATTTTCGTTCACCATTAATTGTGATAAACGGTTTTAGTACTTTATCTTTCCAATTTTTAAAATTGTTTGTTTTCAATTTCGCACCATTAATTTTATTTATGCATTATACTGTAAAATCTAGATAAGAAAAAATAATCTATATTAAATACATAATACGAGGTCATAGTTACTATATGATTGTTTTAAGACGGCTGTTAATCCCACCATTATTAGTTGTATTTATAGTTTTTATTTTCCCTCTAATATTACTTGTTTACGCGCGTGCTGTTCTTTTGGATTCAGAATTTTATATGAAAAATTATACAGATACTAATATTTCAGATCGAGTTTATAATACTATCCTTCCTATTCTCATAGATGAAACTTTACCTGGTCAGTTGAAGGGAGAAAACTACGATATAAAAGATGATGTATATAGAATCATCACAAAGACTATTCCAAGTTCTTGGGTTGATCAAATAGTATTATCAACTTTACAGGAATTTATACCCTATTTAACAGGCATCAATGATCAGGCAAGTGTTTATTTGGATGTAAAAACGTTAACTGATCAATTAATGATTGAATTAAAGAATGATGAATTTAAAAAGGATATATATACAGC
>CAYOMB010000156.1:0-2860 GCA_964404955.1 uncultured Dehalococcoidia bacterium | reverse complement strand
TTAGAGACTATATAAAAGAGTTGATTTTAGAAAGTATAAACTCTTGTCATAAAAACGGAATATTACCAATATTTGAAATAGATCAAATTGAAGTTGAAAGACCTCAAAACACAGATAATGGAGATTTTGCAGTAAGCTTACCTCTAAAACTTACTAAGGTATTAAAATCCAATCCATTAGAAATTGCTAACACTTTAACTACATATATAGATAATGAAAAAGCAAATACGGTTTTTGATAAAATTATTGTTGCACCACCTGGATTTATAAATTTTTATTTAAGTCATAAATGGGTACAAAATCACCTAGAAGAAATCTTAAAATCAGGTGAAGAATATGGAAATATTACAAAAACAAATCCAACAAAAATTCAAATAGAATTTGTGAGTGTTAATCCTACTGGGCCTTTACATGTTGGTCATGCTAGAGGAGCAGTTCTAGGAAGCAGTTTAGCAAGTATAATTCAAGCTTCGGGAGATATAGTATCAAAAGAGTATTATATCAATGATGCTGGAAATCAAATTGATTTGTTCGTTCAATCAGTATATTCAAAATATTCCACTTTAATTGGAGAAAAATATCCGATGCCTGACAATGGATATATGGGAGATTATATTAAAGAAATAGCAAAAGAAATACATAATGATAATAACAAAACAAAATTAAATGAAGAAACAATTAAACCTATAGCTTTAGACAAAATGCTTTCAAATATACGATTAGATCTTTTGAATCTTAATGTCGAATTTGATAATTGGTTTTCTGAAAAATCTTTATTCACCAGTGGGGAATTTGATGACACTATGAATCAGTTTGAAAGAGATCAAAACTCATTCACTGAAAATAATGCTGTCTGGTTCAAAGCTTCAGATTTTGGAGAAGAAAAGGATCATGTATTAATTCGTACAAATCTTGAACCAACATATTATGCAACAGATATTGCTTATCATAGAAATAAATTCCTTATACGAAACTACGACAAAGTAATTGATATTTGGGGAGCAGATCACCATGGCCATATATCACGACTAAAATCTGCATTAGAAGCTATCGGCATAGATCGATCTAAACTGAACATCTTGCTTTACCAACTAGTAAGCCTCAAGCAAGGTGATGATAAAGTTCGAGCATCAAAAAGAGCTGGAACTATTATTACAACAAATGAATTGGTTGAAGAAGTTGGATCAGATGCATGCAGATATTTTTTTATCTCAAGATCACCAGATAGTCATATGGATTTTGATATTGATCTAGCTCAAAAGAAATCTTCTGATAATCCAGTATTTTATATTCAATATGCACATGCTCGTGCATTTTCTATACTAAAGTCTGCAGCAGATGAAAATATTAAAACAAATAATAGTAATACAACATTATTGGAAAACGAGCATGAAATCAATTTGCTCAAAAAATTTACCGAACTATCCGAAATTATACAGATTTCTGCTGATCGTTATGAACCTCACCATCTCGCAAAATACTCATTAGAGTTAGCAACATTCTTCCATCTTTTTTATCAAAACTGTAGAGTTATTGATGAAAGTCAAAGTAATGAAATTAGCAGTGCTAGATTAAACTTGGTAGAAGCATTTATTTTAGTTATAGGGAAATGTCTAGATCTAATGGGAATGTCGAAACCACAATCAATGTGATAATCAAACAATTATCCCTCTAAACCACCTTCAGCTTTATAATTTTTACCACGCTGTGTGTAATGAGATGCAGTTCTTTTTATTAATTCATGATGTTTCTCGGTAGTTTCTCCACGTGGCTTACCAGGGATACCTGTAACAATAGTCTTTTCAGGGATTCTAGCCTCTTCAAGGACAACTGATCCTGCTGCAATTATTGATAATTCTCCTACTTCAACTCCATCATTAACTACAGCGCCATTACCAACTAAACAATTATTGGATAAAATTCTTCCATGCCAGACGACAGCATGACCAAGTGTTGAATCATCACCTATCCAAGAATCAGCATCGGAATGAACAACACTGTTATCTTGAATATTAGTTCTCTTACCAATTTTAATTTTTCCACTATCCCCACGAATAATAACTCCAGGTAAAATCATGGTATATTCATCAATTTCAACATCACCAATAACATATGCAAATTCACTAACAAATGCAGTTGGATGAATCTTAGGTTTTTTGCCTTGGAATTCTCTAATCAAAGTAATCCTCCTTAATGAATGATTCCGCCATTATTTTTCAATAATAAATAAGTAACGTTATTATAGAGTTTAGTACTTACTATTACTACTATTTAATTTAAAGAAAAGCTTTTATACAAAAATTGATAATTAGTTAATCATTAGATGTATAAATATTTTGTATACATTAGTAAAATGATGACAATATGAAAAATAAAAAATATGGAATATTAAGAATCAGGTCTAGTACACATGAACGGCTTAAAATACTAGCAGAAATACAAGATAAGTCGATTATTGATGTAATTGATGAATTAACTAAATTTATGGATCAATATATTCTTAAACAAGAAAAAGAAACTGATATAAGTGAATTTGATTGGGAACGATATATTATTGATAAATATGACGAGAATATATGGAAATCAAATAAGGATATTATAACTAGAAGTAAAGATGAGCCAATATTAAGACTAGTTAATAAACATATTCTTTATCCTAAAATAAAAACAAAGGATACTAATAGGCCCTCAACTGCAGTACTTGATTCATCTTTACTTATACAACTTAAATATACCAGTGGAGGTACTGTTGAGAAAAATAGAGAACAACTTAAAAAAGGAAGTATAAACTATCTAACTAAGGGCTGGTTTAAGGTATTCAGATCTTTTGGAAAAAAACCAGAAGTACGACACTCTCAAT
>CAYOMB010000155.1:0-2912 GCA_964404955.1 uncultured Dehalococcoidia bacterium | reverse complement strand
CCTGGCCCAGCAAACTTACTAGCTATGCTCGGTGGATCACAAAAAGGTTTTAAATCATGTATTGGTTTTATTATTGGCCTCGTTGCTGGAAAAATTCCATTAGATATTCTTGTTGGATTAGGAATTGGAATTATCTTAGTTGAATATTCAACTATTTATACATTATTTAAATATATAAGTGCAGGGTACATGATTTATCTTGCAGTAATAACATGGAATATAAAACATGTTAATTCAAATACTCTTCAACAATCACATCAATTTAGTTTTAAACATGCAGTTATAATCAATCCACTTAATCCAAAAGCTTGGATAGTTTCTTCATTAGCTTGGAGCAATTTTGCTCCAGCTATTGGCGATTTTCCTATTCAGTTAATAGCGGTTGTTCTGGGGTTTGCTATATGTCATTTGTTATTTTCGAGTCTTTGGTGCTGGATGGGAAAATTACTTGGTATAATACTACCAAATAACATGTATCTTAACAGGTCCATGATTATAATTACGATATTCGTTGTATTATGGGCAATTTATTGACAATAATTACAAACCCTTATATAAATAGTTAGGTTATTGATTCTAGATATGCTTTAAAGATATTAGGAGGTTTGTTATGAAAAATATTATAGTTAATTCACTATCAATTATGGTCCTTATAGTATTTTATCTTTATGTTTTATTGGGGTTAATAGGTGGTGGAGTTGTTGGATACGGTTGGAACGGAATGATAGGTGCCATAATTGGGTTGCCAGTAGGTGCTGGATTTGGATTTTTAATTGGGGTTTTAACTACAGGATGGGTTTTTATAGTAATTCAAATGAGAGATTTATTAAAAGAGTTGGTAGAGAAATAAACCCAGGATCCTTTTTATAAAAATAAACTGTTAATAAATTACCATAATTGGCTTCTGGCCACTGAAAATTACATTCATTATTAAAGGTCTTAGAATATAAACTCTCTAAGGCCTTTAATAATAAATGCTAAGGCAATCAATGCAATTGCAAGACTCCAAAATTTAGGTTGAAATTTCCAAGCAATTTCTCTTGAACTTTCACGAGTGGGTTGCATTCCTATTAAAAATCCCAAAATACTTCCTGTAATAGATCCAAGAATAATTCCATATTCCAAAAAATTAAATATATCTAAACTAAGTACCCATGCCCAGGAAGAAAAAACACCTACTGATAATGGAATGTGGCTGATTAAAGAACCTAATACTGCAAACATTAGGTATAAATATCTATATTGTCGTGGATAATTATGCATTAACAACTCGTAATTTTTTTCTATAATACTAATTCATTATAATAATATATTTTTTTCTATATCAAATACTTCTAGACCAATTATTTTATATTTTTTATTCGTAATATCTATGTAGAAGTATATTTTTTTGGATAGTTTGAACAAATGAATGTATACTATAGACATAAAAAGCGGTTCTGGGGTGAAAAACTACGAAAAGTAACAAGAAAATTGTTACCTATAATGGTACAAAATGCCAAATAACAACATATTAACTATTGAAAATCTATCTAAATCCTTTGATGGTATCCAGGCCGTGAACAACTGTACATTTAATGTCTCCAATGGATCAATTACCGGTCTAATTGGTCCAAATGGTGCAGGTAAAACTACGGTATTTAACCTTATTACCGGATTTTTATCCCCAGATAATGGAACAGTATCATTTCAAGAAAACAGAATTGATAAAAACCCCACACATAATATCTTTAAAAAAGGTCTGGTTAGGACCTTTCAAATTCCACGGGAATTAAAAAAAATGACAGTTTTAGAAAATTTATTAGTTGTGCCAAAAGACCAAATTGGGGAACATATTTGGTCTACTATATTCTCATTCAGAAAAATTCAAAAACAAGAAGAAATCAATATTAATAAGGCTAGAGGTATTTTAGAATTTATACGACTTAATCATCTTTCTAATGAATATGCTGGAAACCTTTCTACAGGACAAAAAAAACTATTAGAATTGGCTAGAACCTTAATGTCAGACCCAAGTTTAGTACTACTTGACGAACCTGTTGCTGGTGTTAACCCAACTCTAGTAAATGACCTGATGGATAATATACGTAGAAGTAATGAAGAATTAGGTATCACATTCCTTATAATCGAACATAATATGAATTTCATCATGAATTTATGTGACCCAATAATTGTATTAAGTAATGGTGCAAAGATTGCTGAAGGTACAGCTGAAGAAATAAAATCAGATCAAAGTGTTGTAAATGCCTACCTAGGAGGATAAATGGCTTTACTTGATGTACAAAATATTAATGCAGGCTATGGTGAAACAGAGATACTCCACTCTGTTTCTATTCAAGTTAATGAAGGTAACTTAGTAGCTATTATAGGTCCAAACGGATCAGGAAAATCAACGCTTCTTAAAGTGATAGTAGGATTATTAGAAGCCAAAAATGGAAATATTGAATTCATGTCTGACAATATCACAAATTCATCTCCACAAAAGATAGTTGAATTCGGGATTTCTTATGTACCGCAAGCTGAAAATGTATTTACCAATATGACAATTCGAGAAAATCTTGAAATACCATCTTTAGTCCTTAAATTTAATTTTAAAAAACGTTTAGAAGAAATATTGAACTTATTTCCAATTCTTGATACAAAAATGAACTCCAAAGCGGGAACACTTTCAGGTGGACAAAGGCAAACTTTAGCATTTGCCAAAGCTTTAATTTCAAAACCTTCTTTAATGATCTTAGATGAACCTTCAGCAGGTTTATCTCCGATTATGGCTGACTCTACATTCGAGACAATAGAGTCAATAAATAAAAGTGGTGTGACTATTCTCATTGTTGAACAAAATGCAAAAAAAATTCTATCGATTGCTGATCGAGGTTATGTTTTAGCTACGGGTCAAAATAAAATAGATGACA
>CAYOMB010000154.1:0-2960 GCA_964404955.1 uncultured Dehalococcoidia bacterium | reverse complement strand
AAAATAGGCGTTGATAACATTGACCCATAGACACCGCCGTTGCTGATAGTAAATGTTCCACCTTGAAGATCGTCAATTGTAATCTTTCCATCTCTTGCTTTTTCAGTTAATTCTTTTATTTTTTTTTCAATGTCTGCAAAAGACATTTCATCAGCGTTTTTTAGGACTGGAACTACAAGACCTTTTTCAGTCCCGACTGCAAAACTTATATTGTAATAATTCTTATAAATTATATTTTCTCCCTCAATTTCAGCGTTAATTGCTGGAAAAAGTTTTAAACTTTCAATACAAGCTTTTACAAAAAAGGACATAAAACCAAGTTTTATGCCAAACCTATCTTGAAAATCACTTTGATTTTCTTTTCTCATCTCAATTATACCGCTCATATCAACTTCATTAAAAGTTGTAAGCATTGCTGCGTTATCTTGGGCTTGTTTGAGTCTTTTAGCAATTGTTAGTCTTAACCTTGTCATTTTTATTTTTTCTTCTTGGCCAAACTTTATTTTCCGCTCAGAAGGTCCAGGTTTAATGTTCATTAAACTTAATAGATCACCTTTTGAAACTCTTCCGCCTCTGCCAGTTCCTTGAATTTTTTTTAAGTCAATTTTATTATCTGCAGCAATCTTTCTCACGGCAGGAGAAATGGATAAATCCTTTGTTTTTTCAGATTTCTCTTTTTTAGCAGATACTTCTTCTGTAAGTATTAATGGTTCTTCCTTACTTGTATTTTCATTAGGCTCTGAAATTTTTTCTTCCTTATCGAACAGTTTTGTTTCAACTTCTTTTGTTTCAACTTCTTTTTTTAAACTAATAATATTATCTTCGTTTTGTACTACTTTCTCTTCTTTAGGTTCATTCTCAGCTTCATCTTTTTTTGAGCTTCCTCCGATTATTGATCCAAGAACGGCTCCTACCTCAACCGTTGAGCCATTTTGAGCATTTATTTCGCTTAGTACTCCATCTGAGGGGGATGGAACCTCCAAATTTACTTTATCAGTTTCAAGTTCAACAACAGGTTCATCGGCCTCGACACTATCACCTTTATTTTTTAACCATTTAGCTACAGTAGCTTCTGTTATACTTTCTCCTAAAACTGGAACTACAATTTTGTCTGACATTATTCTAAAATTTTATCTATAATTTCTTTTTGTTGTTTTGCATGTCTTTTCGCATATCCTGTGGCTGGTGAAGCTGAAGGATTTCTGCCAATAAACTTCAATTTCTTTTTAACCTCTAAATTATCTAAAGTCCATTGAATATAATCTCTTACTGAAAACCAAGCACCCATATTTTTAGGTTCTTCTTGGCACCAAATAAATTTAGCGTATTCAGCATATGGTTTAATAGCTTTTGTCAAAGACCTTACTGGGAATGGATAAAGTTGTTCTATTCTTATAAAAACAACATCGTCAATTTTCTCTTTTTCTCTCGCAACCAAAAGATCAAAATATATTTTTCCAGAACAAAGAATAACTTTTCTTATCTTTTTTGGTTTTTTTAATTCAATTAATTTGTTCTTTTTATTTAAGGCTTGATCCTCCAGTACTCTATGAAATGAATTATTTTTATCAAAGTCCTCTATGTTTGAAACACAGTATTTGTTTCTCAACAAAGATTTTGGAGTCATTATGACAAGTGGCTTTCTGAATTCTCTGTGAATCTGTCTTCTAAGAGCATGAAAATAATTTGCTGGAGTTGTGCAATTAAGTACTTGCAAGTTTTCTTGAGCACAAAGTTGCAAAAATCTTTCAAGTCTTGCTGAAGAGTGCTCAGGTCCTTGTCCTTCATAACCGTGGGGAAGCAATAAAACTAGTCCCGAAGCTCTAAACCATTTCCTTTCACCGGAGGCAATAAATTGGTCAATCACAACTTGAGCCCCGTTTGCAAAATCTCCAAATTGTGCCTCCCAGATCGTTAAGGTTTCTGGTTCTACTAAGCTGTATCCATACTCAAATCCAAGTACTGCTAGTTCAGATAAAAAACTATCTACAATTTCAAATTTTTTCTGTTTTGTAGATACATGATCTAACGGCACGTATCTTGAGTTATCTATTTGATTTCGTAAAACTGAGTGTCTTTGGCTAAACGTACCACGACCACTATCTTGACCGACTAATCTCACAGGAAATCCCTCTTCGAGTAATGTTGCAAATGCTAGTGTTTCTGCATTAGCCCAATCAATATTTTTTTCATCTTGTACACACTTATCTCTATTTTCAAAAACTTTTTGTATAGTTTTATGAATATTAAACTCTGGTTTTAAAAAGTTTATTTTTGTAGAAAGTTTCTTTAATTTCGTTGTATCAACTCCTGTCTGTCCTCTTTTATCCTTACCTTTCTTTGGTTGATATCTTGACCAGGTACCCTCAAACCAATTCAGTTTTGGTTTATAATCATTTGCAGTTTTAAATTGATCATCCAAAAGTTTTTTAAAGTCGTTTACTTTATTTTTGAATTGATCTTCAGTTATACTGTTATTTTTAATAAGTTTTTTCCCATATATATTTAAAGTTGATGGATGTGATCTTATTTTTTTGTACATTAAAGGCTGAGTAAAAGATGGCTCATCTCCTTCATTGTGACCAAATCTTCTATAGCAAATCATGTCAATCACAACATCTTTGTTAAATTTTTGTCTGAACTCAATTGCGATTTTAGCACAATGAACAACTGCCTCTGGATCATCTCCATTACAATGAAGAATGGGAGCCTCTACAATTTTTCCTAAATCAGATGGGTATGGACTTGATCTGGCAAACCTTGGGCTAGTGGTAAAACCAATTTGGTTATTTACAATTATATGAATTGTTCCACCTGTGTTATGACCCTTTAAACCTGACATCGCAAAACATTCAGCTACAACTCCTTGACCTGCAAATGCTGCATCACCGTGAATAAGTAAAGGTATTACTTTTTTTCTTTCTGTATCTTTATGAAAATATTGTTTTGCTCTAGTTTGA
>CAYOMB010000153.1:0-2993 GCA_964404955.1 uncultured Dehalococcoidia bacterium | reverse complement strand
CATTAATACTTGCTTATAAAGGAGTTATTATGACTAGAAACCTATCCGTTTGGAACTCTCTTAGACCATTTTCTGTTGGATTTGATTCGATTTTCGATGAATTTGATAGAATGTTAGAATCCACTGAACGTTACAATACAAACTATCCACCCTACAATATTCATAGAGTTGATGATCACAATTATAAAATTGAAGTTGCTCTTGCTGGATATAGTAAAGAAGACATTGAGATTGAATTAAAAGAAAATAATCTTACTGTTAGAAATAAACCAAAAGAAAAAGTGGTTAATGATAATGGTAATGGAGTAATTCATAAAGGAATCTCAACGAGACAGTTTGAAAGATCGTTCACTATTTCAGAAGACATCAAAGTTAAGGATGCTGAATTAATTAATGGACTTTTAACAATTGATCTTGAGAGAATTATACCAGAAGAAAAGAAAGCTAGACTTATTTCTATAAAATAGTCTTGGATAGGGGCCCAAAGTGGCCCCAACTTTTTTAACTTTAAATTTAGAATAAATCTAATTTTATGAATTTTAATAACACTGATATTAAAAAAAAATTTATATAGATCTACATTTGTATTCTGATAATTTTTAATAAGATTCTTAATCATAGAACGTGGAGATATTTATTATCTCCACAAAAAAAAGAAGGTTATATGAAAATTATTTTTAGATTACTATTAATACTAATTGCATCCACCATTTCACTAAACTTGTTTGCCAAAGAGGTTAATGTTTATTCTTACAGGCAGCCAATTTTAATAGATCCTTTCTTTGAGGAATTTACAAAATCGACTGGCATAAAGGTAAATGTTTTACATGCAAAAAAAGGATTACTAGAAAGAGTTGTAGCTGAAGGTGAAGATACACCTGCTGACTTGGTATTAACAGTTGATATAGCAAGGTTAAACCAATTTGTTGAAAAGGATATGTTGCAACCAATCGACTCAGATATTTTGAATATGAATATTCCAAATCATTTAAGAGACAGTAATAATAAATGGTTTGCACTTTCAAAGAGAGCTAGAATTGTTGCAATATCAAAAGAAAGAGTATCTACAGACTCAATTAAAAGAATAGAAGATTTATCTGATCCAAAATGGAAAGGTAAAATTTGTACAAGACCTGGTAGCCATGACTACAATAGATCACTTTTAGCTTCAATAATTGCTGCAAATGGAGAAGCTATTGCTGAAGAATGGGCAGCAAGTATTGTTGCAAATTTAGCACGTAAACCTGAAGGTAATGATAGAGCTCAAGCAAAAGCAATTTATGAAGGTGTTTGTGATATTGCTGTAATGAATACCTATTATTTTGGAAAAATGAAATTTAATGAAAAGAATCCAGAACAAAAAGATTGGGCTAACTCAATAGAGTTAGTTTTTACTAATCAAGAAGACAGAGGGAATCACATTAATGTTGCTGGTGGAGGTGTAATTAAGTACTCTAAAAATAAAGACAACGCGATTGCGCTTCTTGAATTTTTGACTCAACCAAAAGCCCAAGTCCTCTACAGTTCTATAAACTATGAATATCCGGTTAATCCAGATATGCAATTAACTGATGAGTTAAAATCTTGGGGTGAGTTTAAAGAAGATAAACTGCCTGTTGAAAAACTTGCAGAACTTGCTCCCTTAGCTCAGAAAATTATTGATAGAGTAGGCTGGTAAATTATAAGCGACTTGTTTTGATAAATTTCAATTTATGGTCTAATTCTGTGGCGATAATTGCTTTAGTAATTATCGCCCCTATTCTTTCAATATTTTATTATGCGATTTTAGGCGATACATCACTATGGCCACATCTATTTTCTACTGTGTTGCCTAGATATCTTACTAATACAATAATTCTAATGTTTGGTGTTGGAGGATTAAGTTTAGTCTTTGGTTTGACTACTGCTTGGATAGTGACAAGATATAATTTTTTTGGGAAAAAATTTTTTGAATGGATGTTACTATTACCAGCTGCTGTCCCAGCTTATATTATTGCGTATACTTATACTGACTTTTTTGAATATGCTGGTCCTCTCCAATCATTGTTAAGAGACATATTTGGTTGGAACAGCTCGAAAGATTATTGGTTTCCAAATGTGCGATCAATGGGAGGTGCAATTTTGGTAATGTCTTCTGTATTGTATCCATACGTATATTTAATGACTAGAGCATCATTTATAACTACACCTGTATCTTTTTTTCAAACCAGTTCTATTTATGGAAGGAATTCCTTCTTCAATGTCGCTATTCCATTTGGTCGTCCAGGTATAATTGCTGGTTTGGCCTTAGTATTAATGGAAACAATTTCTGATTTTGGGACAGTTGATTATTTTGCAATTGAAACATTAACCTTAGGTGTATTTAATGTTTGGCTAGGAATGAATAGTCTATCTGGTGCATCACAGATTTCTAGTATTTTATTTATGATTGTTATAGTACTTTTAACTTTAGAGTATTTGGGTAGGCGTAGCAGAAAATTTCATGAAAAGTACAGTGGTGCATCTCATACACCAACTCAAACAGTTTCTGGTATTAAAAATTGTTTATTATTTTTGATTTGTCTAATACCTTTAAGTCTTGGTTTTATAATACCTGTTTCAATTTTATTAAATTTTGTAATTAAAGGTTATTCTATAATAAATTTTATTGAAATTTTTCAAATAACACTATCAAGCATATCCTTAGCATTTATTTCTTCATCATTCATTATGTTGCTCTCCTTATTAATGATTATAGTTGGAGCATATAAATCAAATAATTTTCAAAAAATTTTAATATTTTTTGCTTCTTCTGGTTATGCTTTTCCAGGAACAATTCTTGCTGTTGGAATAGTGGTATTTGTTGGGTGGCTTAATGATTTAATTTATTTTCGTATGAGTTATGCTGTTGGTGGATTTATAATTTTATTATTTGCGTATAGTATAAGATTTTTAGCTGTTGGTAATGGAGCCATTACATCAGGTATTTCAAGAATTCATCCAAACTTATTAGA
>CAYOMB010000152.1:0-2996 GCA_964404955.1 uncultured Dehalococcoidia bacterium | reverse complement strand
CGGGTGCTTTTGTTTCATAAAAACTTTTTTCTTCCTTTTCTGCTTCTCTTCTAAGAATTTTTCTTACTTCATTTTTAGTAGATATTGCAAAATGCCAAGGTTGCATATTTGCTCCACTAGGACTGGTCCCTGCAGTTTTTATACAATTTTCAATGATCGATTTGGGAAAACTTTTATCTGAGAAATCTCTTATAGTTTTTCTTTGTTTCAAATTTTCATAAAATTCTTTAGACTTTAATTCCATATTGTCAAAATCTATATTTGGATTTCCTTTATACTCAATAAATTTCTCCGGCATTTTATTCCTCTTATTAATCAATATTTACACACTCAGTTTTTTCGGGATTATATCATAACGAAAACAAAAGTATTTGTACTGCAGTTTGTAGAAAAAGTGGTTGGGATTTATTAGAATAAACTCAAATTTAACAAACTAGCGTTGCAGGGGCAACTCGAGATTTTTTCGATTAATGCAATAACATATGAATCAGAGAATGAAAAATACAAATCTTTCTTTTGTTGTAATGGCCGATCCTCAATTTGGAATGTATGCAGATATAACCAAAAGCCGTATTCAAAGAGGTATAGATATCGGATATATGAACCCCGTCTTAGAAGGGTTCGCTAAAGAAACTTCTCTTTTTACCGAAGCTATCGAGACTTCCAACAAAATTAACCCTGACTTTGTTGTAGTTTGTGGGGACATGGTCCATAATTCCGATTCCGAGGAACAGTTTCGGGAGTTGATAAGAATTTCACGACTCCTAAATCAGGACATCAAACTTTACTGGGTAGCTGGGAATCATGATGTTGGTAATAAACCAACACAAGCAAGTCTAGATAAATATAAGAAACAATTTGGAGAATATAATTATTCATTTCAAGAAAAAAACTGCTACTTTATAGTTCTTAACAGTTGTATTTGCTGTGATCCAGGGCTAGTTCCAGATGAATGGAATACCCTGATTTCCTTTCTTGAGAATGAACTTCGTATAGCTGCATCTACACCCCTAAGACACAAGATTATATTCATGCACCACCCTTTATTTCTAAACGACCCAAATGAAGGTGATAGTTACCAGGTTATTCCCTTAGAGAGGCGAGCAAAAATAATCGATTTAATTACTGACTATGATGTGGATGTTGTTTTCACAGGTCATCTTCATAAGAATAATTACCAAAAAGTGGGAATCACTGAACTAGTATCCACCGGACCTGTTGGGTTTCCACTTGGAGACGACCCATCTGGAATTAGACATGTGGAAGTAACTGAAAATTCTCTGACTCATAAATATTTAACCCTACACATCACTTAGATTTTTGAAATCACCTGTATTATGAAGCCGTGATTGGTATTAAATCATACATCATCCACATCATGTACCCATTTGATGATTCATAATGGGGATTATCAGGCTCTAAGTCCATTTCAAAATCTAAGGCAAAATTCGACGTAAATACTTGTGGGTTTATTTTAAATGGAAGATCAATATCTGAGTCTGCAGGGAAAGTAATTTCGAGATCGTTTAATGTTGTCACAGTTACTGCTGCCATAGTTCTAATAGAGTCTATTCCTTTATTACCTTTGAATATAATCCATTCAGGTGTAGGATTTGAAGGAGGGAGACTATAGTATATTTTAGGTTCATATATTTCTCCTTTTAAATTAGCATCAAGAGTAGCCATCATGTCCGATCCTATGTTTATTGTAGCTGGTTTTCCAACAACCATTGGGTTAGTGTTAGTTCGTCCATAAGTTGGGTCAGGTTTTTCTGGATTGTTAGGTATATCTTTATTTTCTGGTTTAGGTTTGGCGACAGGCTTATCTAGTTTAGCTTCAATTGCATTCAGTTTGTTATTTTGTTCTTGCAAAGTACTATTTTGGTCTTCTATCTTTTTATCTAAGGAATCTAATTGGTTATCTAAGTCACTTAATTGGCTGTCTAGGGCACCTAATTGTGTTTCAATTCCAGACAAATCGACAGGTTCAGCAGATTCAGTTGTTGATAATCCAAGTTGACTACATGCTGATAATGTCATTAATACTACTACTGGAACAATTAACTTCTTCATTTTTCACCTCTTTCAGAAAGAGATTGTATCACAGTGTGTCATTACTATGAATACAAGAAGGCTTTAGTGGGGAGATGGTTGCACAACTCCCCACTAATATACATCAATCGTTTCTGTTGGTAATCTCTACCATTACACCACTTTTGATAATTTGTTTGAATAGTGTACAACAATCAAAAGATTTTGCAAGTATATTTCAAAAATTTTAGTTGGAATGATTTAATAGTGTAACGTTACCATAAAAAAGGATTACTCTGTTCCTATGGAGTCCTTATAATGTTACTTGTTGATTTCCTACGAAATAATTTAAAAAATACTATAATATTTACAATCAATAAATAGAAATCTATGATTGTACTCATTTTAGAAGGAAGGACATATGAGAATTGGTGTGGATCTTGGTGGAACCAAAATTGAAGCGATTGTTCTATCTGACTCAGGTCACGAGTTATATAGGGAGAGGATTTTAACCCCAAAAAATAACTATCCTGCAACACTTCGAGCAATTGAATTGCTGGTTTCCAAAGCAGAAACTGATGTTGGAGTCGTGGATTCCATAGGGGTAGGTATACCTGGCACGTTATCTTCTGTGACACATAAGGTTAAGAATGCCAATTCTACATGGCTCAATGACAAAATGTTAGATGAGGATTTGCAACGAATTTTAGGAAGACCAGTTCGAATAGCAAATGATGCAAATTGCCTTGCTGTTTCTGAATCGATTGATGGAGCTGGTGCAGGATTCAAGGTAGTCTTTGCGGTAATTATTGGTACCGGTTGTGGCGGGGGTATTGCCATCGATGGCAAAGCACATATTGGGTGCAATGGAGTGGCTGGAGAATGGGGCCACAACCCTTTACCATGGCCAAATGATGAGGATATTCATTACCAAGAAAAGTTCCCCTGCTACTGTAGTCGAACTG
>CAYOMB010000151.1:0-3040 GCA_964404955.1 uncultured Dehalococcoidia bacterium | reverse complement strand
ACGGGATATCCGAGAAGGTAAAATTCATGTTCACGGGAATTGTAGAAGAAGTAGGAAAAGTATTAATTATTAGTAATGATACCCTAGCTTTTACTGCATCAAAAACAATTGAAGATGCAAGTATTGGTAGCAGTATATGTGTAAACGGTGTCTGTTTGACTTTGATTTCTATAGATGAAAAACTGGGTACAGTAAATATTGGACCTGAAACGAAAAAATTATCGAACATAGGTGAATTGAAAGTAAATGACTTAGTAAACCTAGAAAGACCGCTTTCTCCTCAAGATCGCTTTGGAGGCCATATTGTTCAAGGCCATATTGAAGGAATGTGCTCTATTATAAGTATTAAAAAAAACGATATCTCTTATGAAATTGACTTAAAGTCATTGGAAAATCTCAATCGATACATCGTTACAAAATGCTTTGTTACTTTAGATGGTATAAGTCTTACAGTAAATGAAATTACCAAGGATACATTTAAGGTTTCTATAATACCTCATACCTGGGAAAACACGAATTTACAAAACAAAAAAATAGGCGATCGTATAAATGTAGAAACTGATATAGTTGCCCGTTATATAGAAAGATTTTTAGAAAAATAAAAACTAGCAAAGTGATATCAACTGGTCTATAATAATCAAACTATAATTATCCATGTGTAGGAGTTATGTATGCCTCTTAGTGATGTAGAAGATGTTATTAAAGATATTCAAAACGGTAAAATGGTTATCATTGTAGATGATGAGGATCGTGAAAATGAAGGTGATTTATCTATTGCCGCTGAATTTATCACCCCTGAAGTTATTACCTTTATGGCTACATATGGTAGAGGTTTGATTTGTATGCCAATTATAGGCCAAAGACTTGAACATTTGGATATTCCATTAATGGTGCCAGAAAATACTGCTCGATTAGGTACAGCTTTTACTGTATCAATTGACACTAAAACAGATGGAGCAACTACAGGTATATCTGCACATGACCGTTCAGCAACAGTAAAAGCTGTGTTAAATCCTATGACTAGACCTGAGGACTTACAAAAACCAGGCCATGTATTCCCTCTAAGGTATGCTGAAGGTGGAGTTTTGGTTCGTGCTGGTCAAACAGAAGGCTCAGTAGATTTAGCAAAATTGGCTGGGTTATATCCCGCATCAGTTATATGCGAAGTCATGAATGAAGACGGCACAATGGCACGTATGCCTGAACTAGAAAAATTATCAGAAGAATATGATATTAAAATTGTAAGTATTGAACAAATAATTCAATACAGACATCAAAAAGATAAAATGATTGTGAAAGTTGCTGAAACTAAACTTCCAACAAAATATGGTGAATTTATGTCTGTTGCATTCCGCAGCCTTACAGATTCTGACGAACATGTTGCATTAGTTAAGGGTGACTTAGGCAAAGCAGATATAATTCCACTGGTCAGAGTACATAGCCAATGTTTAACAGGTGATACTTTTCATAGTTTGAGATGTGATTGTGGTGAGCAAATGGAAAAATCCCTAGAGTTAATTGCAAACTCTGAATGTGGGGTATTTTTATATATGCGGCAAGAAGGAAGAGGAATTGGATTACACAACAAATTAAAAGCATACGAATTACAAGATCAAGGTATGGACACTGTAGATGCTAATACGGAACTCGGATTCCCCCCAGATTTGCGATGGTATGGAATAGGTGCGCAAATCCTTTCATCCCTAGGAATTACAAAAATGAAATTACTTACAAATAATCCAAAAAAGATTGTAGGTTTAAACAGTTACGGGATAGATATAGTTGAACAAGTACCTATTGTTATCGAATCCAATTCTGTAAATGCACAGTATCTAGAAACTAAAAGAACACGACTAGGGCATTCACTTTAAAAACACCTAGGTAAAAAATAATATGAATGAACAAAATAATGTACAAGAAATACGTGGGAATCTTGACGCTTCTGGCTTAATAATTGCAATAGTTGTTTCTGAATTCAATAACAATATAACATTTCCTCTATTAGATGGAGCAGTTAAATGTTTGAAAGATAATAATATATTGAACAAAAATATTATTATTACATATGTTTCTGGTGCATTTGAAATACCAGTAATAGCAAAAACAATAGCTACTACAAAAAAACCAGATGCTATAATTTGTATTGGATGTGTAATAAAACATGAAACAGATCATTACTTTCATGTTGCAAATCAAGCTGCACTTGGTATAGCTGAATGTGCATCCTCAACAGGAATACCAACAATATTTGGTGTACTTACTACTTTGACTGAAGAACAAGCTATAGAAAGATCAAAACCTGGTAAACAAAATAAAGGATACGAATCAGCTGAAGCTGCAATAAAAGCAGCAAATGTTATTCAACAATTATAAAGTATTTATACCTAACCTCGGAGGAATCTAATGGATAAATTTTTAGACAAAATGACATCATATGCACAAGAATTAAAATATGAAGATATTCCACAGAATGTCGTGGAACGTGCTAAACATTTCATTCTCGATGCTATAGGCTGTGCTTTAGGAGCAAGTAAAAGTCCGCCTGCAATTATAGCTCAAGCATCCGCAAAAGAAATATCTTCATCTACACCTTCAAAAGTTCTTGGATCTGCTGAACCAACTTCACCTGACCTAGCAGCTTTTGTAAATGGAGCAATGATACGATATCTTGACTACAACGACACTTATACTGGATATACCACTTGTCACCCCAGTGATATGGTAGGACCTGCGCTTGCTGCAGCAAGTGCCAAACCTAATGGAAATGGCAAAGATGTTATTTTGGGTACAGTTTTAGGATACGAGATTTTGTGTGGTCTAACCGACACTCCTATTTTTGAAGGAGCTACAGGATTTAGACACTGGGATCAATCTGCTTTAGGACTTGTAGCAGCATCAGTATTATCCGCAAAAGTTTTAGGCCTAAATAAAGAACAAATGGATCATGCAGTTAGTTTAGCAGTTTCTTCTCATCTATCTATAGGCCAAATACGTACAGGTCAAATTTCACACTGGAAAGGCTGTGCTGTTGGAAATGCAT
>CAYOMB010000150.1:0-3081 GCA_964404955.1 uncultured Dehalococcoidia bacterium | reverse complement strand
TTGCACATCATAATGGAGAATATATTCGACTTGCATATTCAGATTTTATAGAAGGACCTTGGAAAATTTATGAACCTGGCACACTACAAATAGAAAACTCCTTATTTTATGGACATATAGCATCACCTGATGTGCATATAGATAATGAAAATAAACAAATACGGATGTATTACCATGGGTACGAATCTCCAGTATTTGTTGAAACACCTACAGACCAACTTTCAGATCCGGATTACAGTACAGGTTTGAGACAACGTGGTACTCCGCAACTAACAAGAGTTTCATTATCTGAAGATGGTTTAAATTTTAGACCTCAAAATGAAATTTTAGGTAATTCTTATTTTAGAGTTTTTTACTATCATGATTATTATTATGCAATTGGAATGCCCGGTGTACTTTATCGATCGAAGGACGGAATCACAAATTTTGAAAAAGGCCACTCAATATTTACACCGCAGATGAGGCATTGTGCATTGAAATTAGATCAAAATATACTCACTGTTTTTTATACAAATGCCCATGACTGCCCAGAACAAATATATTTTTCGAACATTGAATTAGATAATGATTGGTCAAAATGGAAAGAATCTGATCCTATTGTTGTTTTAAAACCAGAAATGCAATATGAAGGTGCTAATATACCTATGGTTCCTTCCGCACGTGGTGCAATAATGGACAAAGTACATCAGTTGAGAGATCCTGCTTACATCAAAACGAATAATAAAGAATATTTATTTTATTGCGTTGCTGGAGAACAAGGTATAGCTATTGCTGAATTGCAATAAATTAATGTTAAGGATTTTATGATGAAATTCATGCTTATTGTTAACCCATTTAGTGGGAAAAAACAAGGTTTAAAAATACTAGAAAAAATCCAGCCATATTTTTTGAGATCAGATATAGAAATTGAAGTAATAAAAACAGGTTATTCTCGACACGCTGAAATTATTGCTAAAGAATTTGATATAACAAAATATAATGGACTGGTAATTATTGGTGGAGATGGTACTTTTCATGAAGTTATTAATGGTATTTTGAATAGAGGAGATCAAAAAAAAATACCAATAGGAATTATACCTGCAGGATCCGGTAACTCATTTATGCAAGATTTGGATTTAGTAGACCCTGTAAAAGCAGTTCAATTAATTATTTCTAATCAAACTCGGTTAATAGATGTTATGCGTTTACAAATGGGTGATGAAATACGTTATGGTATTAATTTAATTGGATGGGGTATGGTGACTGACGTAGGGCTAACAGCTGAAAATATCAGATGGATTGGTCCAATACGCTATACTCTTGCTGCGTTATTTGAAATTTTATTTAAAAAATCCAGAAAAGCCATTCTTAAAATAAAAGATAAAATAATAGATACAAAATTTATGTTTATCATTGGGTGTAATTCAATACATGTAGGTAAAGGTATGAAAATGGCACCAAAAGCACATATTGATGATGGTTTAATAGATGTGGTAGTTGTGGATGATGAAATAAGTAGAATGAGATTATTGTCAGTTTTACCTAAGCTATATAAGGGTACTCATATATTTGAACCAGAGGTTAAATACTACCAATCGAATGAATTTTCAATATTCACAGAACAAAACAATATATTAAATATAGACGGTGAAATAATCGGAAATACTCCTATTAAAGTTGACGTAATTCCTCAGACAATAGAAATATTTGCAACAAAATAAGTGATCTAATTTAAATATTTTAATAATGTTTATTATGATAATCCCGAATTGTTATTGCAATATAGATAAATACAGAGGTAAACTAGTTGGCACCACTTGTGAAGTTGAAGTGTTGATAAGTTATAGATCATAAACAAAGGAGGAATGCTTATGTCTATGATAGATGGGTTAGAACGTCCTGTACCAGTTCCATTTGATTGGGCAAAACCTTTTTGGGATGCAGCAAACGAAAAAAAACTAGTAGTGCAAAATTGTGGTAGCTGTGGAATTAATCACTTCCCTCCTAAAGAAAAATGCAATAATTGTGATACTACTGAACCATTAGGCTGGAAAGAGGTTGAAGGCAAAGGTCATATTGATGTTTATTTAGTCATTAAAGATTCACGAATTAAAGGATTTAGAGGTGCGCAACCAATAAATTTTGCCATTATCACGTTGGATGAAGATCCTGGATTAAATTTCCTTTCTAATCTACCAGGAACTGCTGCTGGGGAAGTACCTGTAGGAGCGGCTGTTGAAGTGGTATTTGATGAATCTGTGGAAGTTGGCAGACAACTTGTCCCAGAATGGCGAGTGATAGGATAATTTAACAACTATGAGGTATATGTCTATCAAAATGATAGTGCTGTATTTAGACAAGAAAGGAATTAAGTTATGACAAGCAGTGGGAAAAGATGGCAGAGAGATAAAGAAGGAATGGGTCTTTGGGAACATCGTGGCAAGGTTGCGGTTGTTGGTTGGGGCCAATCTTACATTCAACGTCGTTGGGATGGAGTAGATCTCGATCGATCTTGTGGCGGTACAAGTAAAGAATCAATTTTAAAAGCAATATCAGATGCTGGAATTGGTCTTGATGAAATTGATGGTTTAATGACAAGTAAGGAAACAAGAGCAGAACAAACATGGGCTCCTCGTCCTTATTTTGCTCCTCCATATGATACTGAAGATGGATTAACCTATTGTTCAGGAGAATTTATTCAAAAAGAATTAGGGTTAAAAAATGTAAAATATATTGAATCTGATGCCCCATATATCGGACCTATGTTAGGAATGGCAGCTCAGGCTGTAGGGGATGGTATGGCTGAGACTTTGGTATGTTGGTATCCGATGGTTAATTTATCTGGACGTTATGGTCATAATAATCCGGCCAATAATAGCAATGAAGCTAAGGGCGGAAATGCTTTTACTTTGCCATGGGGTTATCAAGCTGGAGCTATGTTCAACAATGCAGTAGTTTTTCAACAATACTGTCAAAGATATAATTCATCTCATGAAGCTTTAGCGCCTTTTGTTATGAATCAGAGGAGAAATGGTCTACTAACTCCCTGGTCATATTATTCATTACATGAACCATATCAATTAACAAAAGAGGATTATTTAA
>CAYOMB010000149.1:0-3086 GCA_964404955.1 uncultured Dehalococcoidia bacterium | reverse complement strand
AATCGGGTATGATCTCCTCTTTGTATTGCACTTAGTGCCAAAACCATAGTTAAACTGCTCATCAAAAGAACAAATGCACTCACTGAAGTGTATGGAATATTAAATACTTCATAGGGATATGGCCCTACTACACTTTTGCCTCTATACAGTAGATAGGTTGAAACAAGGGAAGCAAAAAACAAACAATCTGAACCAATAAAGGCCCACATCATAACTTTACGATTATCTAATCCTGTTGTTGTGGTATGACCTGCTGTTTCATGTGTAGTCATATTTAAAATACTCCCATTCTTTAATGATGATCCTCAGGATCAGCTGGTTCAAAACACCAGCCATATGCCCCGAAAAATGTAGCTAAAATACCAACTATAGCTATTGTCAAACCTACAACATTAAATTGGCTGTAAATTGCAAAACCAAACCCTGACACCGATAATCCAATACCAGTTATAAATGGAAAATAAGATAGACCTGGCATGTGTATATCGACTTCTTCATCTTCAGTATGTTCATCAGAAGCACCTTGTGGAATAGGTGTCATATATCCATCTTTATCAGTACTGTATTTAGTGTCCCAAAAAGAATCTAATCCATTCACAATAGGTATTTCTTTAAAGTTATATTCAGGAACTGGAGAAGGAATTGACCACTCCAATGTCCTACCATCCCAAGGATCAGCTAAATCAGTACGTCTTTCCTGCCTCATTGTATAAAAAACATTTACAATAAATACTATAGTACCTAGGGCTATCATATATGATCCAACTGTAGAAACTGTATTCCAAAATTCCCATCCATATTCAGCACCATATGTATAAATTCTTCTAGGCATCCCGTCCATACCAAGCCAATGCATTGGGCCAAAACTCATGTTCATACCAATGAATAATAAAGCAAAGTGTACAACTCCAAGATTTTCGTTTAAAAGTGTTCCACTAAATTTAGGCCACCAATAGTATATCCCAGAGAATATACCAAATATGGCACCTCCAAATAATACGTAATGAAGATGGGCAACAATATAATATGTATCCTGCTGTTGATAATCAGATGGAGGAGCAGCATGGCTCACACCACTAAGCCCTCCTATAATAAATAGGAAAACAAAACCTATCGAAAACAACATAGGGGTTTTGAAGTCTACTGACCCACCCCACATCGTACCAATCCAATTAAATATTTTTACACCTGTAGGAACTGCGATTAGCATGGTTGTAATAGCAAATGTAGCATTTGCTACAGGTCCCATACCTACAGTAAACATGTGATGACTCCAAACAGCCCATCCCATAAATCCTATGAAGATACCTGAAAATATGATGAAAGGATATCCAAACAAAGGTTTCTTTGAAAATGTTGGTAAAACCTCTGATACTATTCCCATTGCTGGTAATATTAAAATATAAACCTCAGGGTGGCCAAAAACCCAAAACAAATGTTGCCATAAGAGAGGATCTCCTCCTGCTCCAGGTGCAAAGAATTGAGTGCCTAATATTCTATCTAGAGCAAGCTCTATTAAAGCTATAGTAATAACTGGCATTGCTGTAACAAGTAGTATTGAAGTAATAAAGGCCATCCATGTAAAAACTGGCATTCTCATAAGAGTCATACCAGGAGCTCTCATATTTATTATTGTTACAAGAAAATTTAAACCACCAGCAACAGATGAGATACCAAGAACTAAAAGTCCTAGTGAATAGAAATCCATACCTCGTCCACCACTTCCATATTGGTCAAGAGTTAATGGAGCGTATGCAAACCATCCAGAATCAGCAGCCCCACCAAGTATCCATCCTGCATTGAGTAATAACCCACCTGAAAGATATATCCAGTAACTCAGTGCATTTAAACGAGGAAATGCTACGTCACGAGCTCCAATCTGTAAAGGCACAATTAGATTGAAGAATGTAACAGCTAACGGCATAATTGCTAAAAATATCATAGTCAGAGCATGCATTGTAAATAACTGATTATAAATATCAGGTGAAACTATCTCATTGCCTGCGAATGCAAGCTGGCTTCTGATAACAATCGCTTCAAGTCCACCCAAGAGAAAGAAAAATATAGCCGTGAAGCCATACATTATACCTATCCTCTTATGGTCAACAGTAGTAATCCACCCCCAAACACCTGTTGTGTAAGAAGTAGGTCTCTCCAAAAATTTTGGCAGAGATCCTGAATTAGCTGCCATCAATGTACCTCCGTTATTTTATATTTCAGTTGTTTTTTAACTTTTATCTTAATGTTTGTAAATATGCAACCAAAGCCTGGACATCACCTTGTTCAAAATTAAGAGTTGGCATGTAAACTCCTGGTTTCATATTTTTTGGATCGGTTATCCAAGAAGTCAAATTTTCTTCAGTGTTATCAAACATCCCAGAAGCTATGGTTGTTCTGCTAGCAACATGAGTTAATACTGGACCTGCATTACCTCTAATCTTCATACCAGCAACAGTATGACAGGCTGCACACATTTGATTATCCACTTGTTGGCCTCTTATAACACCGCTAAATTTTTTATTAGCGAATATATATGCACCTTTGGCTGCCAGACCAGAACAATTTGCATCAGCAGAGGCACATTCAATAAGAGTAGCATTTGCAGATTTCTGTTCATTTGCAACCCATTCATCAAACCCAGCTTGATCATGTGCATACACTTTAAATTTCATATTTGCGTGAGATGTTCCACAATATTCTGCACATTGTGCATAATATTCACCAGGCTCATCCGCTATGAACCACATTGAATTATTATTATTTGGAACTAAGTCCATTTTTCCGGCTAATTTTGGAATCCAAAAGCTATGAATGACATTTTCGGATTTTAAGGAAACATTTATGACTGTATCTGTAGGTATATGAAGTTCATTAGCTGTAGAAATATTTATATTTTCATCTGTATAATCAAATCCCCACCACCATTGATAACCTTCGGCAGTGATTTCAATTTTGGGCATGTTAGTAGGAATTTCATCATGTTCAAAAATCATACTAACTGTTGGAATAGCTACAGCTGCCAAAACGAAAATAGGTGCTATTGTCCAGGCAATTTCAAGTTTATCATGACCATGGACTTGTTTTGG
>CAYOMB010000148.1:0-3143 GCA_964404955.1 uncultured Dehalococcoidia bacterium | reverse complement strand
CGAAACACAAATTATTCAGTAGTAGAGAAGGGTGGATTATATATCCACATATATACAACTTCGCACTATATATGTTATGTAAAGTTAGCTATATACGATATTAAGTTCTTCTTTTAAGGATAAAGGATTGCTCATTACCTAAGATTTGATCAAGGTGCATCCTATCATGTCTATAAATGGCTCGTAAAAATTGAATGACATTCATGTCACCAAAAATTCTATGCTTCCCTGATGAAAGAATTTTTTCCTGAGAATCTAAATTCATACTTTCAATTAATTTAATATTATCCAAACGATTTTGATTAAGCTTATCAATCCAAAACTGTAACGGATGATTGTTAGCTATATCCAAATCGTTAAGAAAAATCTGGGAGTCACCATTTTCAACAGGTTCTTGTCCAACAATAGCACCGGGATTAGACAAAATATCATCTGCCCATTCTATCCAGGTTGGTTCAGCATGTATAAGATGAGCTATCTGTTGTTTTACAGACCACCCATCTCCTTCTTCTCCAGTACCTTTCTCTTTAGGCTGTGTAGTAGCCTCTTCATCAGATATACCTGAAAGAACATCTAACAAGCTTGCTCTTTGAGAATCTATTTTATCAAATAACTCTCGAATTTCATCAATCATGTTTAACTCTATTAACGTGCGTCAATATCTTTGTAGTCTAAATCCATTGGACCAACATACTCAAGACGAGGCCTTAAAAGGATATTATTTTCATATTGTTCAGCCACATTTAAGGTCCATCCAGGAACTCTACCCAAGGCAAATATAGAAATAAATAAATCTTCAGGAATCCCCATTAATGAGTATACTGAACCTGCAAAAAAGTCCACATTGACATGAATTCCTCGAGCTCCATATGGTTCCATCACTTTCTGTAGACTTGTTAAAATTTCAAACCATTGTGGCTGACCTTTTTCTATACCATAGTCTCTTGATCGTTGTTTCATATGTCTTGCACGTGGGTCTTCAGCTTTATATACACGATGACCAAATCCCATTACACGTCCACCGGAACCCAATAAATCTTTTGCATATTTCTCTGCATTATCTGGGCTTCCAATATCTTGAGCCATTTTCATAACTTCTTCTGCAGCACCACCATGTGCAGGACCTTTTAATGTCCCTATTCCAGCAACTACAGCAGAATGTAAATCACTTTGTGTTGAAGCTGCGACTCTTGCAGCAAATGCTGAAGCGTTTGAACCATGTTCAGCATGAAGAATAAAGTCAACATCCATAATACTTTGTTCTTCAACAGTAGGTTCTTTATCAAATAACATATATAAAAAGTTACCTGCATGATTTAATGTAGTACTTGGAGCTACAGGATCTAAGCCATTTCTAATTCTATGATGAGCACATACAATTGTTGGTGCTTTTGCAGTTAATCTTAAACCTTTTCGTATAATTGCTTCTTTAGAATTATCTGAAACTTCAGGATCCCAATTGGACAATGCAGAAACACAAGTTCGTAAAACATCCATAGGATGTGAATCTTTGATCATTTTAATTATTTCAAAGATTTCTTCTGGTATAGACCTATCCTTGATCATACTTTGAGAAAAATCTCCTAATTGATCGTAATTAGGTAACTCTCCAAAAAGCAATAAATACATTACTTCTTCAAAAGTAGATTCTTCAGCTAAATCATGAATATTATAACCACGGTAGAGTAATTTCCCTATTTCACCGTCTACTAAGCAAGATTCTGTGCGATCGAAATAGACATTCATCAGACCCCTTTTGATTTCAATACCGCTATCCGAAGTCATAGATTCTCCTTTCAAGACTATCTTTAAAAGATAATCAATAAATAGTTACTTTATTTGTGAATTAAAATCGCTTAAAATGCGTAAAATTCTACAAAATTAGTGATTAACAAGATTGTTGACAGTAGTACGATTTATAAATCGTACTACGTAAGATAGTATGTTACCTGTTGATACCTAGAAGTGTCAATAAAATCGTATGCAATTTTGTAGTAATATAAATAGAAAAGGAAGGTATGACATGAGCACAATCGATTTAAAAACAGCACAAAAAATTCTCGAAGGCGCACAAGCCAAATCAAGTGAATTAGCAGCAAATTTCTGTATTTGTGTTGTAGACCCCCGTGGTGATCTAATTACATTCATTCGTGAAGACGGTGCTCCATGGAGAAGTGTGTTCATAAGTCAAGGTAAAGCTGCAGCTTCAGCTGCATTCATGCAACCTAGTGGAAAACTAGCCGAAGGAGGCCCCTCACCTATTCATCAAGGATTAATGGGAATGCTTGGTGGAAGAATGATTCCTGGTCAAGGAGCCTTACCAGTCTATGAAGGACAAACTATAATAGGTGCTGTTGGAGTAAGCGGTGGTCCTTCTCAAGAAGACGAGCAAGTAGCCTTAGCTGGTATTACTCATGCAGGATTTACTACAGCTCCATAAATAGAATTCAATTATGCCTTTAAGCAGATGTTATGAAAAAAAACAAAAGTTCATCTAATGTAATATCGACTAATCGTCGTGCTAGCTATAGTTATGAATTAATACAAAAATACGAAGCTGGCATTGTTCTTAGTGGTTCGGAAATAAAATCCATAAGATTAGGCAAAATTGATATACGACAATCATATGCAAGACCTATAGGTAATGAAATATTTTTACTGAGTGCTCATATTGCTCAATACGAGCACTCAAATGCCCAAAATCACGAACCGGAACGTTCTCGAAAATTACTACTCCATAAAAGTGAAGTATCGAACCTTATTAAAGGTGTAAATGAACAAGGTTATACCATTGTTCCAACACGTGTATATCTAAAAAATAATGTTGCTAAAGTTGAAATTGCACTTGCTAAAGGAAAACGCCAATATGACAAACGTCAAACAATTATAAGGCGTGAGAATGAACGCGAAATGCAGCGTTCAATCAAAAATAAACTAAAAAATTAAACTTTATATTCATATAATTCCTATTTCCCCTCCCCCTCGTTCTTACATATATTCTCACCATTTTCGCATATCATTTTCTGTTTAATTTTGTTTAATATTTATATTCAGATTTTTTGATATTGAGAAAAATTCGTTATCAAAGATATAGTATGTTATAATGCCCCTTCAATGGGGACGAGTGGATTCGACAGGGAACC
>CAYOMB010000147.1:1228-3147 GCA_964404955.1 uncultured Dehalococcoidia bacterium | reverse complement strand
ACGGGTACGGGGGATATGTTTCAACAATTGGTTGGAGATCTACTCGTATTAGAACACTTTCAGACAATACAGTAACAATACCTAACGGCCGTTTAGCGGATACGATCGTGACTAATTATAATCATCCAACGGATGAAATGTCTGTTTTTATAAAAATGGGTGTTGGGTACTTTGAGCATCTTGAAAATGTTGAAAATGTTGTAATTGAAGTTGCAACACAAGTTATAGAGACTACTGAAGGAGCTGTTTCACAATATGCTCCAACTGTTTGGTATGAAGAATTTGGTGATGATAATGTTAATTTTTATGCTGTAATGAGGGCAAAAGGTTACATCGATTCTTGGAGAGTCAAACATTCATTTATAAAGGCTATTTCTACCAGATTCAGAGCAGAAAATATTGAAATATCATTTCACAATACTAATATATTTATGAGAGATAAATCATAAGTAAATAATGATTCATTATCAATTGATTACTTTAATTTTTCGAAACGTTATTACATTCATCTATGGTAGTTGGTTTATTTATATTGGTATACAACACTTTATAGATCCTGATTGGTTTGAGCCAATAGTACCTGGATTTCTTTTATTTCCAAAATTCTGGGTTTTGGTAAGTGGTTTTTTTGAAGTCATGTTAGGAATGTTTCTAATCATTCCTGTCACAAGGAAGCTTTCTGGGGTTGCTTTGGCTTTGTTTCTTATTCTTATATATATTGCAAATATTAATATGTGGATATTTGACATACCGATTGGGGGTAACAAACTTTCAACTCAAGGTCATATATTAAGAGGTATTATTCAACTGTTATTAATAATAACAGCTTTATATATTGCAAAAGTTAATCCATTAGCTTATGTTCAACTTAATATCAATAAAAGAATCCGTAAATAATTAACTATTTTTTTAATTAATATTAATACCAGATCACATAAGAACATTCGTGTTTTTCCTATTGACAATATACTTAAGCAACTGTATCGTTTGATGTTAATGTGATAATAACATAGGTTTAACATGTCTTGGACGTGTTTAGACTTTATTTTGTTTTTTATTTAGTGTGTTTATAATGGGAGGTTTTGTTATGACAAACAAGTTTACCAAACTTATGACTCTTGGTTGTTTGGTGCTCTTAGTATCAGGCTTGTCAATCTCTTGTGGAGGCGATGATGATTCATCTACTACTGCAAGTACATCGACTGCTAGTACGAGTACGGCAAGCACTAGTACTGCAAGCACTAGTACTGCTGCAACTTCAACTGAGACATCGACTGCAACTAACGTTGTTACAGGTATCGCTTCTTATAGTGAAGGCCAAAAAGGTGAAGTGGCTAAAGCAACACCAGTAACTGTGGACAAAAGTTCTTTCACTTCCATCAAACGTGGTGGAATTTTGAATCAAGCCCATAGGAGAAGCCCTCGTTACTTTAGACAAGACCTATCAACTGCTAGTGATGAAACTGCAGCTTCAATGCCTGTCTTTAATGGATTATTATGGACAGCTCCACCAACTCATACCCAGGTCACAGGCGACATCGCTAAGGACTGGACAATTATGAATGCTGGTAAAACCTACATTTTTGACCTTCATGAAAATATTGTTAACCACAATGGTAACAAATTCGATTCTGAAGACGTCAAATTCACACTTGAATGGCTTGGTGCTGAATCAGATAACCGACCTCCACACTCAAGCGTTACAGCTGGCGGAGAAACTATATTCAAAGATATTCGTACTCAGGGTCCAAATCAAATTATTATTGATTTGCTCGCAGCTGATTCTGTTTTCTTCCCACAACTCGGTCAACGTTACATGAACATGCATACTGAGGCTGACTTTGATGAAGAAGGTTCTAAAGATTTACCTGTTGGTACTGGTCCTTATGCAATGACTAGTCATGTACCAGGTGAAAAGA
>CAYOMB010000147.1:0-1128 GCA_964404955.1 uncultured Dehalococcoidia bacterium | reverse complement strand
TTACCTGTTGGTACTGGTCCTTATGCAATGACTAGTCATGTACCAGGTGAAAAGATCGAATATAGAAAACACAGTGATTACTTTAAAGCTGGTCTTCCATATCTTGATGGAATAGATACGTTCATAATTCGTGACCCAACCCCTCGATTTGCTGCATTTGAAGCAAAACGTCTTGATATTATCTTGATGGGTAGTAGTCATGGTTTGTATTCAGATATTGCTACTGCTATGGAAAAACGACATACTGGCGAAGTTACCTGGTATGAAGGTTTACATACTGTTGGTAGAGGTGTTCACTTCAACCACAGAAAAGAGGGTCCATGGTCAGACAAGAGAGTTCGACAGGCTGTTAACCTAGCTATTGATAGAGATGCTATCTGTCAGGCTATTCCAGCTTGTTTCCCTGGCTATCAATTACCATCAGCAACCTATGGTATTACAGACCGAGCTGCCTTAAATGACAGACCTGGTTGGGCTCCAGCTGGACCTGGTAAAGATGCAGAAATTGCACAAGCTAAAGAACTCATGGCAGCTGCTGGTTATCCAAACGGATTCGAAGTTGATGCTTTGTGTAGAGACTCAGTTGACTATGCAGAAAGACTTTGCCCAGTTGCTGAATTCTTACTCCGAGAAAGTTTGAATATCCGAGCTACTCTCGATGTTAAAGAAACTGGTGCTTGGAACGAAGCACAACAACAAACAGGTGAGTGGATGATGGAATTTGGATCTGCTAACTCAGCAAACGTTGACCATCCATATAACTGGTTAGAGTACTGGGGATTCTGTGGAGAAGGATTGTTTGAAAACATCCGTGGTTGGTGTAATGAAGATTTTGATCAACTTCTCCGAGATATGAGAGCTGAAACTGATACCGCTAAACTTACTGATTTAGCTACTTCGGCTATAGCTATTCTTGATGAAGAAGTTCCTTCAGCACATCTCTTCTGGCCATCTAGATTCTCAATCCGCTGGAATTATGTTATGAATCCTGCTGATGAGAAAAACGCTGGACAGTATTCTGCAGCAAGAAGATTCGAAAATCAGTGGCTTAATAAATAATTAAGTAAATAGAAACTGAATATTATGAAGAGCGCGATTATTTTCGCGCTCTTCTCTTTTGTTCAAGAT
>CAYOMB010000146.1:0-3154 GCA_964404955.1 uncultured Dehalococcoidia bacterium | reverse complement strand
GATAATAACTAAAGCATGTAAAGAATTTATCGATAATAACAATCAAATTCCAGATCTTATATGGGAAGAAATACTTTCAAGCATAAAAAAACTCGAATTGCTTACCAATAAAATATATGGAGATGCGAATAATCCTCTTCTTGTTTCAGTGAGATCAGGATCTGTAGTTTCAATGCCAGGTATGATGGATACCGTACTTAACCTTGGTTTAAACGACCAAACTGTTTTAGGTCTGTCAGAATCTTCAGGTGGGAAAAAATTTGCTTACGATTCATACAGAAGATTTATACAAATGTATAGCAAGGTAGTATTAGAAATATCTTCGGATAAGTTTGAATCTATATTAGATAAAATAAAAATAAAAAATAACTACCAAAGTGATAGCCAATTAGAATTTGATGATATTCAAAAAATAGTTGAACAATTTAAAAAAATAGTATTATTAGAAACTGGTTCAGATTTCCCACAAGACCCTTACAATCAGTTAAAGTTAGCAGTTGAAGCTGTTTTCTTAAGTTGGTTTAGTGACAGAGCTGATGAATACAGAAAAATTAATGAGATAAGTAACAGTCTAGGTACAGCTGTAAATATAGTTGCAATGGTATTTGGAAATAGAGACCAAAATAGTGGTACTGGCGTTGCTTTTACTAGAAACCCTTCTACTGGTGCTAAAGAATTATTTGGCGAATACCTAAATGTAGCACAAGGTGAAGATGTCGTTGCAGGAATCAGAACACCAAAATCTATTAGTAGTCTTGAAGTCAGTAACCAAGACCTTTATGGTGAATTAGTTAATATCAGCAAAATTCTAGAAAGTCATTACAAAGATGCACAAGATATGGAATTCACTGTTGAAAGTAACAAATTATATATGCTTCAAACTAGATCTGCAAAAAGATCTGCTTTGGCATCCGTGAAAATATCTGTAGATATGGTATCTGAAGGACTCATATCAAAAGAGGAATCACTTAATCTTATTGATCCTACGAGAATCAATGAACTTATGCTTCCAAAATTTTCTGATGCAGAGGAAGATTTATCAATTAAATGTCAGGCCTATATTGACTCGGGATTAAATGCTTCTCCGGGAGCTGCAGTGGGTAAAATTGTTTTTGATCCTATTGAAGCTGTTGAATTAAAAAATCTCGGAGAAAAAGTAATCTTAGTAAGAGACGAAACAAGCCCTGATGACATACATGGAATGCATGCTTCTACGGGTGTATTAACTGCAAAAGGAGGGGCCACAAGTCATGCTGCTGTAGTTGCCAGAGGAATGGGAAAGCCTTGTATAACAGGTTGTGATAGTCTCCATATAGATCAACAAAATAAATGTTGTACCATCGGAAATAAAACCTTTCAACTTTACGATATTATTAGTATTGATGGATCATCTGGTGAAATTTTCACTGGTACTATGAAGACTATAACACCATCACCTAGCGATACTGCAGAATTATCTACAATTTTAGAATGGGCAGATTCTACACGAAAATTAGGTATATGGGCTAATGCTGATACTCCTGAAGATGCTATTAAGGCAATAGAATTAGGTGCTGAAGGAATAGGTTTATGTAGAACAGAACATATGTTTTTTGGGGAAGAAAGACTCCCATGGGTGCAACAGTTAATTATGTCTACATCTTCTATAAATTCTAATGGAAGTAATAATAACAAATATCAAGAATCTATTGCAAAAATGCTAGAATTTCAAATCCAAGACTTCTACGAAATACTAAAAGTAATGGATAACAAACCTGTTGTTATAAGACTAATAGACCCACCATTGCATGAATTTTTACCATCCTATGAAAAACTCACAGATCAAATTTATCAAGAAAAAATAAATAATAACCAAAGCGAATTATTAGATGAGTTAGAGGATGTTCTTGCGATTGTAAAAGATATTAAAGAATCTAATCCTATGTTAGGTTTAAGAGGATGTCGTCTAGGTATACTCTACCCAGATATAGTTGCAATGCAAACAAAAGCTATCCTAACTGCAGCTTGTACATTAATACAAGAAGGAAACAACCCAATACCTGAAATTATGATACCTTTGGTTGGAGATTATCGAGAATTAATTGTACTAAAAGAATTATTGATAGATGAGGCCACTAAGATAGAAGATGAATTGCAGCTAAAACCTTCATTCAAAATAGGTACAATGATTGAGCTCCCAAGAGCTGCTATTACTGCAGATGATATTGCTAAACATGCACAGTTTTTTAGTTTTGGAACTAATGATTTAACTCAAACTACTTATGGATTTAGTAGAGATGATGCTGAATCAAAATTTCTAAATGAATATCAGGAAAAAGGAATCCTAACAAGTAATCCTTTTAAAACCCTTGATGAAAAAGGTGTAGGGCAATTAATGAAAATAGCCATCGAAAAAGGCAGGCTTTCAAATTCAGATCTCGAGCTGGGTATTTGTGGAGAACATGGAGGAGACCCAAAAAGTATATTCATTTGCCATAATTTGGGTCTTAATTACGTTAGTGCATCACCATATAGAGTCCCAGTTGCCAGACTTGCTGCAGCACAAGCTACAATTAATTCTAAAAACTAGTAGAAGGTTATCATATGGACAAAAAACATGTCCTATATTTTTCCATAATTGGTATGCCTATAGGTCTTCTTGAGGTATGGGGAATCCATTTTATAGTAGTGAATATTATATGGATTATATTTACTCTTGTATGTGCCTTTTATCTAATAACTCGTCGGAGATATAATATATTTACCGAAGGTTTTGTCATAGGGTTTTTTTCTCGAGGAATTGCAACGATGGTCTCGCCAACATATACTTACTTAATTGACTCTTCTAATACTTATGAACAATATACGAACATAGTTCTAATTCAAAGTACAATTGCTGGATTATTGGTAGGATTTATTTCTTTTGCTCTTTATCGACTGAAATATTTCCAATAATTTGCATAATTCTCTCCATATAAAAACATACACTCTTATGGAACTTTCAACTATAAATAAAAAAGTAGATCTTACTGATTGTTGCTCATTTAGTTCGCCATAATTTAATAGCTCTGGTTAAGATATTTTTGTCATTCCAATAAGTTGTGAATTGACTGCTAAGAGTACATAATAGTCAAATTTCCTTTATACCCATCAACAATTAAATGCATTTATTTAT
>CAYOMB010000145.1:1464-3175 GCA_964404955.1 uncultured Dehalococcoidia bacterium | reverse complement strand
TTAGCACCTTCTTCGCACATTATTTTCGCAGATGCTTTACCAATACCTTCACTGCCACCTGTAATAATTGCTGCCTTACCTGTTAATTCTAAATCCATTATTTACCTTTTTGTTTTCTTCTATATAGAATAAAGAAAGATCATATATTAACGTAAATATGAAAAGAGTACAAATTTTGATTATTAAGAATCTAATAAATTATTTCGCTTCTTATGCTCGCGCATTGTACAATTGTTCATAATTACCTGAATTCCTTTTTGTGAAGCTTTTTCTGCAGATTCTTGATCTTCAATAGTATCTTGCATCCAGATAGTCTTGGTTCCAATTTCTATAGCATCATCTACTATGGGGGCTACGAATTCTGGTCTTCTAAAAATATCAACCATATCAATTTGTATATCATTCGGTATTTCAGTTAATGAAGGGTAGCATTTTTTATTGAGTACCTCAGACACTGCAGGGTTTACAGGTATAACATTATATCCAGCATTTTCTAAATACCATGCAACCTTATAACTATCTTTTTCAATATTTTTTGATATTCCAACAACAGCAATATTTTTTGACTCTTCTAGTATTTTATCTATTAATTCTTTTTGATTTTTCATATTTCCCCTTTAGGTAAATATTAGAATAAATTTTAACAATTGTATTGGTAATAGAATGTTGATACAATTCGTAAATTATACACTATTTTGATTTATCTAGAGGTCAATAAATGCAATCGACTAAAGAATTTCGCCAAAAAGTCAGGACAGGGGAATGGGATAGCCAAACCTCTGGCGTAGAATATGACATAGTACAAACGAATGTTGTAATTTTACCAAAAGAGTATGCATTTGATTTTTTACTTTTCTGTCAAAGAAATCCGAAATCTTGTCCAATTATTGAGGTTTTAAATCCCGGTCAGTTTGAACCAATAAATTCAGCACCTGAAGCAGATATTCGTACAGATATTCCAAGGTATAATATATATAAGGATGGGGTATTCATAGAAGAAGTTTTTTCTATAGAACAATATTGGACTGATGATTTAGTAACATTTTTACTCGGTTGTAGTTTTACCTTCGAGCATGCACTACTAAATTCAGGTATAAATCTTAGGCATATTGATCAAAATAAAAATGTAGCGATGTATAAGACAAATATATCTACTGAAACTTCAGGAAAATTCCATGGTCCTTTGGTTGTATCAATGAGACCAATCAAAAAAGATAGAATAATTGATTCAGTAGTTATCACATCCAAACTAGAAAGAGCACATGGTGCACCTCTTCATATTGGTTATCCAGAAGAAATTGGGATAAAAGATATTACAAACCCAGACTACGGAGAATACGTTGAAATAGCAGATGATGAAGAACCAGTCTTTTGGGCTTGTGGCGTCACTCCTCAAGCAGTAGCACTAGATAGTAAACCATCTTTAATGATTACTCATAGTCCAGGGCATATGTTTGTTACTGATTTAGTTTCTGCAGATATAAAGTAGGGTGTTTATGACTATAGAAGATATTATCTTACAAAATGACAATAGAGGTGTTTCTCAATTACGAAGACACCTTCCTGAAAATTTTTGTATGGAAACTGCGCAAAAGTTATTAAATAACGGTTCAAACGTTATTATTGGCACTGGTTTCTATATTTATAGTCTTGATGCTCCAGAAACTGATGGGCCAGTAGGTGTAGCATTTTTAGCTAAAGCATTACAAAC
>CAYOMB010000145.1:0-1364 GCA_964404955.1 uncultured Dehalococcoidia bacterium | reverse complement strand
TATACTGCGCGTTTAGATAGCCTTTATGAATATGGTAATACAAATAACATATACACAATTGGTGTAGGAGACGGTGGTAATGAAATTGGTATGGGTAAACTTGCTAAAGAAGTTGCAGGGTATGACAAACTGCCTGATAAGCCCTGTATAACACCGACTGATGATTTAATTATTTCTAGTGTCTCAAACTGGGGATGTTATGGACTTATCTGTGCATTGTCCAAAATCACAAATAAAAACTTACTTCCTACAGAAGAAGAAAATTCCAACCTTATCATACGTATGGTAGATCAAGGTGCCGTTGATGGATTAATACCCAAAAAGCAATATTCTGTCGATGGGTTTACTATAGAGGAAAATAACAAAATATTATTAGAATTACGTGATTTGTTATAAATAAACGATAAAATAGTTAACTTAAATTAAGTATTTTTCCTATTTATAACACTTGACACTCAAGCACAGCGATGCTACGATTCAACGAGTTGCGCGTCAAGGCACGTGCATATTTGCTCGTTCGAGCACCACATATAATAGATAAAAGGCTTCAAAGGCCAAATATGGAGGTAGCCCGCATGCTACTACTAAACAGTAGATCGATAATCGGGATTTCACTAATAATTTCTCTTGCTGCATTTGGACTATTTTATAGTACAGCATATGCTGGTGATGCTGATGGAGCTATTACAGATGAAACAACGTTTGCTTTCAAGCAAAACCACTTAGAACAATCCACTCAAGCACTTGCTGTGGCAGGAGCCGTTGGGCAAACCCAAGCTTATGCAAGTCTAGGTGCTGATGGAGCAACTCAAGCGTTCACTTCTAATAACCTTAATAACGCTAATGTTCAAGCAGTTACACTTCCAGGTGTTGCTGACGGAGCAGCAACAACAATTACAACCACTGTAAAAATGCTCGCAGCTCATGAAGTTGGTTTCCCTAAGATTGTAGCTGATGGTGGAGACTGTACTACTGGAGCTGTAGCTAACTCAACTGGTACTGTCGCTAGTGTGGCTCATAGAATTAATGGAACAGTAACTATCACTATGGGTGGTGGAGCTTTAAGTGCTGGTGATTATGAACTCTGTTATAAAACCGTTGGTGGAATATTAGACGGTGGTACTCAAGATGTTCAAATAGCTAATGCTGCTCATCGTTCATTAAATGGTGCTTATAAATTAGTTGCAGATGGTGGAAATTCAGGATCTGCAGCAATTGGAAACTCTACAGTTACGAGAGTTGACGCTTCAAACCTTCGAATAACAATGGCTGGTGGAGCTTTGGCTGTTAATACTGCATTTGAGTTGGTTTATGACTGGGGAGGACTTATAGATGGTGGAACTGTTGATGTAGACATTAGTAAT
>CAYOMB010000144.1:0-3208 GCA_964404955.1 uncultured Dehalococcoidia bacterium | reverse complement strand
AATTGTAAGTTGGACAGATATAATGAGAATCTTTAATGGTGAAAGTATTTTATAATTAGATTTGGAGTAATATGACTCGAAGAATAACCAAACCTGTGTATATAGGAAGACAAAAAGTTGGTGGTACCGCACCAATTTCTGTTCAATCTATGACTAAAACAGATACAAGGGATATTAAAAGTACTGTTAATCAAATAAATGAACTGGAAGAATATGGTTGTGAAATAATTCGATGTGCTGTACCGGATATGGAAGCTGCTAAGGCTCTAAAAGAAATAAAAAAGTCCATCAGTATTCCATTAGTCGCCGATATTCATTTTCATCATGAACTTGCACTGGAATCAATTCGATCTGGTGTTGATTGTTTAAGACTTAATCCTGGAAATATACGAGATAGCGAAAAAGTAAAAGAAATAGTAACTTTAGCTAAGGAAAGAGATATTCCTATACGTATTGGAGTTAACTTTGGTAGTCTTCCCCCAGTAGGACAAATAGGTCAAACACGATCATCATCCCGAGGCAAAGATGGAGTAAATCTTTTACCAAAATCGAGCAAAGTTGATCCAGAAAATTATACTGCAGTCGACCATATGGTTGATACAGCGTTATGGGAAATAAGTATACTTGAATCATTAAATTTTGAACAAATAAAAATATCTCTAAAAGCATTTGAAGTTGATACGACAATAGAAGCTTACCGAAGATTAGCTAAACTTGTTCCATATCCCTTCCACTTAGGAATTACTGAAGCAGGAACAGCAAAATCTGGAAGTATTCGTAGTGCTATAGGTTTAGGTATTTTATTGTATGAAGGTATTGGAGATACAATAAGGGTTTCATTAAGTGATGATTCAAAAGAAGAAATTATTACAGGTTATGAAATTCTAAAATCATTAAATCTAAGAACAAAGGGTACCACTCTTGTTGCCTGCCCCTCATGTGGACGAGCAGATATAAATGTTAAAAAATTAGCAAATATGGTTGACGATGCTTTGAAACACGTTGATAAAAATATTAAAGTTGCCGTAATGGGTTGTGAGGTAAATGGTCCAGGTGAAGCAAAAGATGCTGATATAGGAATTGCTGGTGGTGTAGGCAAAGCTATTATATTCAAAAAAGGTGTTAAATCAAGAGTTGTTGATGAATCAGAAATGTTTGAAGCTCTTATAGAAGAAATCAACAATTTAGAAGTAGAAGAATCTAGCTTATAGAAATTAAATACTCTTCTAATTTATCTAGTTCTACTAAAAAGGATTCTGATTCTTTTCTTAACTTTATTTCGACTGAATTATTTTTTAAACTTCTTGAAGATATAACCATTCTTATGGGAAACCCCATTAAATCTGCATCTGCAAGTTTAACTCCAGCACTTTCATCTCTATCATCAAATATTACTTCATAATCCTTATCATTTAAATTGTTATATATACGGTCGCAAGATTCAGCAACAATAGTATCATTTAAATTTATGCCTACTAAATGTATTTGATATGGTGATATTTCAGGAGGAAAAATTATTCCTTTATCATCATGATTTTGTTCAATTGCTGCTGCTAACACTCGTCCTACACCAATACCATAACATCCCATTAATATAGGTCTCTGTGAACCATTTTCATCAGTATAATAAGCACCCAAACTTTCAGAATAAGATGTACCTAATTTAAAAACATGTCCTACTTCTACGCCCTTTGTAGTATTTAGGGTATTACCGCATTCAGTACATTTATACCCAGCATCTGCTAATGCTAAATCATGAAATTCATCAATGGTTATATCTCTTGAAATATTCACATTGTCATAATGAGAATCAATCTTATTAGCACCAGATATATAATTGTTTCCTTTTTGTAATGAATTATCGTATAAAAAATGAATCTTAGTTTTACTTTGTAAACCAACTGGTGAAATAAAACCAGGCAATAAACCAGAATCTATTAGTTCATCGTCATTAGCTAAACGTAAGTCTTTTCCTTTAAAAATATTACTTAATTTGATTTCATTAATTTCTAAATCACCTCTGATTGATACCATAACTAATTCATCTTCAATTATATAGATCAGAGATTTAATAGTTTTTGTTGTATCACAATTAAAAAACTTTGATACTTCTTCAATTGTCTTTACTGAAGGTGTATTAACTTCTTTGAGATTTAATATTTCTTCTATTGGTAATTCTTTGTGTGAAAATACAGCCTTTTCACTATTAGCTACATATTCGCACGAATCACAATATATTATTGTATCTTCCCCTACATCCGTTGTAAGAATAAATTCCTGTGAATCTTTACCTCCTATTGCCCCACTATCGGCCTGAACAACCAATACAGGTAATCCACATTTCTGAAAAATACTTTTATAAACTTCCACCATTTGATCATAACGTTTATCTAATCCATTCTGATCGATATCAAAAGAATAGGCATCTTTCATGTGAAATTCACGTCCTCTTAAAAGTCCTGCTCTAGGTCGCGCTTCATCTCTGAATTTTACCTGAATTTGATATAAATTTAACGGTAGATCTCTATAGGACTCAACATTACTTTTTACCATTTGTGTGATTACTTCTTCATGAGTTGGTCCTAATACCAATTCTCTTTCACGTCTATCTTTAAGTTGAAAAAGCACAGAGCCATATGATTCTTTTCGATTAGATTTTTCCCAAAGATCAACTGGTTGTAACGCAGGCATATGTACTTCTTGTGCGCCAGATTTGTTTAATTCATTTCTAATAATATTTTCTATCTTTCTAAAAGCTTTATAAGCAATAGGCATGTACGCATATACCCCAGCTGCAATTTGAAGTATAAAGCCTGCTCTTAACATTAATCTATGACTAATACTTTCAGCATTTGTAGATATATTTTTTTGTGTTTTACCAAATAAGTTTGAAAATTTCATATTTCCCTCTATGTTCTAGGCAATCCTAATCCTCTCATAGCAATAATATTTCTTTGAATTTCCGAAGTTCCTGCAGCGATTGTGGAAGAAATACCACCATACCAAGATCTTAAAACTTTACCTTGTATTGGTGAATAACTTGATGTGTAATCAACACCGCCATACATTCCTAATATCTCTAACATGGCTTGGGAATTACGTTTTGTAGTTTCTGCTCCAAATACTTTTGAAATAGATGCCTCTTTATTTGGGACTAACCCTTTGCTTTGCATCCATGCGATATTGTAAGCTAAATATCTACCTACTT
>CAYOMB010000143.1:0-3216 GCA_964404955.1 uncultured Dehalococcoidia bacterium | reverse complement strand
ATCTTTTTGTAATCCAGATTAGAATTTATCTATCTATCCAGGCATTTGTTTTAGTGATTTTAATGTTGATAATAATTGTATGACGACTTTCCATTAACAACTGAGCAAATTTCTTTCCCTCAGTATCACCATCATATTTAGTACAAACCTGAATTATTTTATTTGGATCAGCTGGATCGCTAATCTCGGCAAAACCATTAAATATTACATATTGATAAGGCCTTGTATTATTAGCAATAGATAATGAAACGTTTGGATTTTTTTGGATATGTTGGATTTTTTTTGATTTAATATTACTTATTAACCACAAATTACCATCTTCATATTTGAACCAAATCGGCACTGGAAATGGATTATTGGAATCATCTACAACTGTAAGATGTGCAATATATGGTTGTTGTAAAAATTGTTCTATTTCTTTCTGATCCATTTTTGCCATATGTGTACCTAACATATTGATTTTAAGTAAATTTTCTATATTCTACATAAATATAAAACATATTTGGGAGGATTTATATGGCTATTTCTGCACTAATCTCAATAGACATGGAAGGTATAAGTGGTATTGTAGATACTGATCAAACAAATAGATACCGAGGTCAAGATTATCAACATATGCGAAATATTATGACACTCGAAGGAAATGCAGCTATTGAGGGATGTTTTGAAGGTGGTGCCGATAGAGTCTTGATAGCTGATAGCCATGGATCATTTAGAAATTTATTACCTGATTTAATAGACCCAAGGGCTGAATTAATTACTGGAGCTCCTAGACCTCTCTGCATGATGGAAGGTGTAGATCAAAACGTTGATATTGCACTCTGTATTGGTTATCACAATAGACCAGGTGAACCTGGAGTGCTAAGTCATACAATTCGAGGATCTAGTGTTATACAAAATATCTTTATTAATAATATACCTGCAAGTGAATTTGATTTAAATCTGGGAATTGCAGGTCAATATAATGTACCAATCGGCTTGATTAGTGGTGATACAGATATAATTAGGGAAGCTAAAAAAACTATACCCAATATCATTGGTGTATCTGTGAAAGAAGCAATTAGCACACATTCTGCTATTTCATTATCCCCTCAAAATGCTTGTGAGCTAATAAAAAAGAGCTCAAAGGAATGTCTGGAAAATTATTCTATATTCAAACCTAAGATTTATGAAAATGTTAAATTATCTGTTGAATTTTCAAATGATCTGATGGCAGATCTTGCCTGTTATATTCCAGAAATACAACGAGAAAATCGCAAAACTATATCGTACGAGTCTGATGATTTTGTTAGTGCATTTAAACTTATTTATGCAACTATTCTTCTAGCTGGAACATTAACATAATAAACCATATTTCACAGTCTACTGAGCTCGCCCTCAAGTAAATTATGATAAAATTTCTGCATGAAGAATTTAATTAATGGATTACAGAATGCTATATCCGAAAAAAGCTGGATTAAAACTCTAATAGTTAATCTGCTGCTGTTGTGGGGTATGGGTATGGCATTTTCGCTTCCACCAATCACTGCAGCCGCAATATTTTGTATAGTTGTATGTCCTATAGTATTGGTCATATTGGGAAATAATTACGCTATACCATTTTCTGGATTAGGATTAGTATGGTTTATATATTCTGTAATTATATATTCTTAGATTGTGGCGCCGCAAAAAATAAAAAGAGGTGAAATATGGCTAAAGGACAAGAAAAAAGAAAAGAAGCAAAAAAACCAAAAAAAATTAAGGAAAAAAAACCTTATGGAGGAAAAGACCCAGCATCAAAGAGATAATATATTAAAATGGGGTGAAGGATGGCAGTTACTGAAGTGATTTGGAATATTTTCGTAAGTTTTCATGTGATTTGCTTTTTACTCCTTGTTCCTTCTTATATTTATATCATATGGGAAACAAAACCTTCTTACTTTGGGGTATTTACGCAGTTTACTGGGTTAAACGAAAAAAATATGGCTGATATAGATAGACTATTCCCTAAAGGGATTCTTTAATGACACTATCAGAATTATTCAGTCTTACAGCTGTAGTTGTTGTATGTATTTTTATCATTCTCAAGTTCAAGTAAGAGGCGTAAATGACACTAAGAGAATTATTAATTATTACAGTAAGTATACTTCTTGCTACTCCCTTTTTAGCTTTTAGCTATTGGTTCCTTTTTGTTGAAGACCCGACGAGAAGATGGACAAAGAAAAGTTGGAGTACGATTGGTAAGATTTTGCTCTTTGTATTGTTTGGGTTTCTATTGTATTTGTTCCTCTTTCAGTTCATATAATATTAGTTATACTAAAAATATATTCATAACTGTTCATTATTGTTCATTCTGGTTGGTGCACTTTTATCTCTCGCGTGCGTATGCGTACCCACCCACGTTTTTATTGTGTGACAACATGCGACAAAAGATACTACCCTGAGCATCTACCCTGTGGTAGAATCCCTTAAAATAGTAGGGGGTGGATTGTGAAGAAGATTAATTTATACAAAGCATTTTTGTTATTAATTTCATTAAGTGTTATTGTAATTTCTTGTGGTTCATCCGATACAGATACCACAGCCACAGAAATATCTACAAGTAATATAATAGTTCCAACCCCAACGGCAATACCCCCGCAACCTACAGCTACACCTACTCAAACTAAATCTACATCTGAATCTACAGTACCTGAACCAACCCCTACTCCTAAACCTAAACCAACACCAACACCTACTCCTACGCCCACTCCTACTCCAACACCAACGCCTGTTCCTGTACCATATGATGAAGACGCAAAAGGATATCAAGAACTTCAAACTGGGAGCACTACTGCAAAAATAATAGATCCTGGTTTGTTACCAATAAAATACCCAGACCACGATCTATGGACTTTGACGAATCTTAAGGGCAAAGAAATTTCTATTTCAGTAGAAACTAGTTATGGTAATCTCAAACCCTATTTAGCATTATTGAAAACTGACGATGGAAAAACTTTACAGACAATAAAAAGTGCACATGCCATTGAAAATATAGCTGCTATCAATGAGCATATAGCAGAAAGAGATAAGTATTATATAATGGTATCAGCAACAAATAGACAAATTGAATTTGGCACATATAAATTAACTTTATTAGTTAATAATGTAGTGGAAAATACTCCTACTCCTACTCCTACTCCACCATTACCTGCTAGTTCTCTTTTTACTAGCTTCTCGGTATGTGGATGGGAATCA
>CAYOMB010000142.1:0-3221 GCA_964404955.1 uncultured Dehalococcoidia bacterium | reverse complement strand
TCCTCTTGAGCCCTGATAACTATGATGTGATCCATGACTTACAAATATATCCGTACCAGCATCAATTGCTTTATGAGCAAATTCTTTAACAAAGTCTGGAGAATCTGTTTCCTCTTTACCACAATCATGTACATGTATTGATACAATAACCCAATCAGCAAAGTGTTTTGCATTTTCTATCCATTTAAGATTTCGATTTAAATCTTCAATATTTGGTGTGGTAATTACCTTATATTCATCTCCAGCTGTGAAATTTGAAAAATCAAATTTAGGATATGGTGCAAAATTAGTATTAAGAAATTGAAAATTATTTTCATCATCTACATTTAGTCCAGGATTTCTACTTATGACCAAACGCTTTTTGGCTTTTTCAAATCCTAATCCTTCACTAATTTTTTTTAATGAATTCAGGTCTTCTTTTGGTACAACATATTGTATATTGTGCCGAAGAACATTAGCACCCGGCCTACCTCTGTCCAAAGAAGTTGGTTCTCCTGCATAAGATCCATTGGCTGGTAAAGTAGCTGTTACACTAATTAATGCAATTCTACCCTTAGCTGTATCTAGATATGTTGGAGAAGTTGCCTCGGTTAAATGCCTCCCTGTACCCGCATGAGGCATACCAAATTTATCTAAATTTGATATGTTGTCTAATACTCCTCTAGGTCCATAATCATTGGCATGATTGTTAGCACAACTTATCATATTGACACCTAACCAATGGAGTTCAGAAATATTATTGGGATCTGAAGCCATATGAGTACCTCCATGATCCCATGCTGGAGTGCCTTCATATTCATGGAATAACATTTCAGAATTAGCTAATACCAAATCATTGCCCCTAATAGAATTAATCATTTCCAAATATCCTGGCTCTCTAAAAACCGAAAGTTTTCTAGTTAGAATACAATCCCCCAAAAGAGCTATATTCAAATTTCCTTGATCAGATTCGTAATGATACATAAAACCTCCGTACATGTGTGACTATATTTATCAGAAAATCATGCAATATTAAACCTTTTTTTGTGCCCTTAATTACAGAATTTAATTATTGACACTGTATATAGCCAATGATACAGTTTTAATACACATTTAATTTATATAACAGGGGTAAACATGTCTTTTAATATAGTAGTATTAGCAAAACAAGTTATTGATCCTGAGGCTCCAACTGCAAGTTATAGAATTGATGGAAGTGCTGGGAAGCTCGAAGTTGATTCTTCCCAAAAAATTGCTCCAGTTATAAATGGTTTTTGTGAGAATGCCATTGAAGCAGCACTTCAAATCAAAGAAGCAGTAGGAGATGCTACAGTAAGTGTAATTTCTGCAGGTTCTGATTTTGTAATGGATGTCATGAAAAAGGCCGTATCAATGGGTTCTGATGAAATGTATCTTTTGCAAGATGAAAAATTCAGCAACCTTAATGATAGCTCAATAACTGCAAAACTTTTAGCAACTGCCATAAAAAAAATAGGTGATTACGATCTCGTTATCGCTGGGATGCAAGCATCAGACTGGGATCAGGCACAAGTTCCTTTAGGTATTGCAGAAATTCTTGGTGTGCCTTGTGTTCCTATTGCTAGAAAAATTGAAATTAAGGATGGAAGAGCAATTTGTGAAAGAGCAACAGATGCAGGTTATGAAACAGTTTCTGCTCCGCTTCCTTCGGTTATAACAGTAAATAATGAATTTGGACAACCACGATATCCTACTCTACGAAATATTATGGCAGCTGCACGTAAAACACCAATAACATGGGATGCAACTGAACTTGGTTTGTCTGATGATGATCTTTCTCCACGAATCAAAATTGTCGACCTTTTTATACCTGAGAAACAATCTCAATGCGAAATTATTGAAGGTGAAGACGAAGAAGAAATGGGTAGAAACTTAGCATTAAAAATGCGTGAAGCAAAATTAATATAGGAGTACAAACAATGTCAGAAATATTACTTGTTGGTGAAGTGAATGGTGGAAATCTAGCAGAAGCTACTGCTGAATTAATTGCCCATGGGAAACCGTTAGCAGAATCTTTAACTTCTACAATTTCTGTTGCTTTACTTGACCAAGACTCATCTAGTGCTGCTCAAGAAGCAATAAGTAAAGGAGCAGATAAAGTATACAATATAAAAGACTCTTTACTTGGTACCTATCAAACAGATGCATATTTAGCAAGCTTGGCAAAATTAATTCAAGAAACGAATCCGATTGCTGTTTTAGTAGCTAAAACTGAAATTGGTGCAGATATTGGAGCAAGATTAGCATTTAGAGTTGATACTGGTATTGTACAGGACTGTATTGAAGTATCAGTTAATGGAGATAACAAAATTCAAGCTAACCGACCTGTTTTTGGTGGGAACTGCATAGCAACTGTAGTATGTGAATCAACCCCAATGATGGCACTAATCCGTCCAAAGACAAAAGAACCTTTAGATGCTGACTCAGGACGATCAGGAGAAATAGTTGATTTCAATGCTGATTTAGATGAATCTGTAATAAAAAACCAAGTTGTTGAAAGAGTAGAAGAAGTGCAAGAAGGTATTCGTTTAGAAGACGCTGCTAGAATAGTTGGTGGCGGACGCGGAATGAATGGTCCAGAACCTTTTGATAATGAACTTAAGGATTTAGCTGATACTATGGGTGCAGCTATAGGAGCAAGTCGAGCTGCAGTCGATATCGGATGGGTTCCATATTCATATCAAATAGGACTAACTGGTAAAAAAGTTGCTCCTGACCTTTACCTCTTAGTAGGAATATCAGGTGCGAGTCAACACATGGCCGGTTGTAGTGGATCAAAAAACCTAGTTGCAGTCAATAAAGATCCAGATGCTAACATATTTAAAGATGCTAGATTTGGTGTGGTGGGAGATTGGGAAAAAGTACTCCCTGCACTAACACAACAACTAAAAGAATTAATGTAAATCCAACAATATTATAATTACAAAACCCCTGAAAATTCAGGGGTTTTGTCTTGTTAGGGGTGGTTGAAAATATATGAGTAAGATGATGAGCTCATTTCGATATTCTGCATTCAGATATCTTTGGTTGGGACAAGTAACTCACGCAGCAGGAATGTGGATAGATATGGTCACCCTACCTCTCATTGTGTTGAGCTTATTTAGCACTATAGAAGAAGCTGCAATAAATGTTGGATTAGTAATGTTTGTAAGAACAATGCCTCATTTTACCCTCGGGCTTTTTGCAGGGGTGTTTGCTGATAA
>CAYOMB010000141.1:0-3247 GCA_964404955.1 uncultured Dehalococcoidia bacterium | reverse complement strand
CCTATTCCTACTCCAACCCCTACTCCTACTCCATCCCCTACTCCAACTCCAACCCCTACTCCAACTCCAACCCCTACTTCAACTCCGACTCCTATTCCTACTCCAATACCTACTCCAACTCCGACCGCGACACCTTTACCTCTACCAACTCCAACACCAATGATCGTTATTGTTAGAGCAGATCAAGTAAATACACCCGAATTTAATCCCTTATCCTCTTCAGAAATGAAAAACATGCTATCAATTATTTATAAAGAAAATCCAGCTGCTTATTCCAGTTCAAGTTCATTTTCGTTAGATATTAATACCGGTAAAATGGAAGCAAAAACTGTAGTTTCAGACTATACAGATCAAATAACTACTATTTTTAATACGGGATATTGGTTAGTAACTGGTGAATCACCATTATCTTATATTCCATCCGTATTACCAAAAAATAAATGGCCTTCTGATGTAGATGATAGTGCTTCAGGATATTGTTGTGAGCAAAAAAACACACAAGTACAATTTATAGCTGATAGAAATGACTCAGTTACAGAAGTCATAGATACTTTAGCACATGAAGTAGGTCATGCTAGGCAAACACAACTTAGACCAGGTCAGATATATTCTGATAGGTTAGATTTTACTGAAGCCTTAGCATTTTTAATGCAAGCATCTATCGTAAGAGCAATAGGTGAATATACAGAACTAAATACTACAGGTATATCTCCAAATGTTTCAATTAATACAAGCCAAAAACAATATAAGATAGCTGATTATTTATACTACTGGGGTACTGAACTAAAAAATGTTACCACAGAAGGTAAAGGGAGCCATGAACGTGCTAAAAACCTTTTGTGGTTAATTGTACTATTTGATCCAGAATTTGCAGAATATAAAAACAAACTACTACAAAAAAATGTTACTTATCTAAATTCAACCGAACTTTATAATATATATAATTACCTATTAGAAAAAGATACTGTTGAGATTACTCCGTATACAAATGGATTATTAAATCGTGCATCAGAAGTTGAAAACCTTGTAACTGGAACGTTGGTTAAAAGAGTTAATTCAGAAATAAAATATGAAGGATTTATAACTGGCACAGGATGGGAAACTGCAGTATTAATTCCTTAAAATTACCATTGTACAAACATTGGCATGATCACATGAATGTATGACTCATCTCCGACCTGTTTAAATACTCCTGGGCTAGAAGGGCTCGTCGTTTCTAGTACTACTTGATCAGACCCAAGTATATTTAAAACATCACTTAAATATTTTGAACTAAACGCAATTTTAGATTCATCCCCCTCTGTTTGGGCTGTAATTTCTCCACTATTATCCCCAAGTTCTTCCGCTCTAGCTGATACAATTAATTTATCATCTCCACCAGAACCAGGTGTAACTTGTAATCTTACAATGCCACTTCCATCTCTAGCAAAAATCGATGCAGAACGAGTAGCTCTTGAAAATTCATTAGCATCAACTATAGCTTTTGTACTATAGTTTTGCGGTATTAATTGATTGTAATTTGGAAATGAACCAGCTAGCAATTGGGATGTTAATTCAATGTCACCAGATTTAAAAAGAACTTGGTTTTTTGTGGGAGTTATACTCATTTGTACATCAGTTTGTACATCAGCAATAATACGTTCTAACTCACGAAGTGTTCTTGATGGCACTATGAAATCAATCGACTCAGAAACACCAGATTCTATAGAGGTTTTATGTACTGCTAGCCTAAAGCCATCAGCAGCTGCAAAAGTAAGTAGGTCAGATGAAATCTCAATCTGAACACCAGTTAAAACAGGGCGAGAATCTTCCGTAGCTGCAGCAAAAGCAACCTGATTTATTGATTTGCGTAGAGTTGCTGCTGGAATCGACACCAAAACGTCCCCATCAACAGTAGGTATAGGTGGAAATTCTTCAGCAGAAACACCCAAAATTCGGCATTCAAACTTACCTGAATGCAATTCAACGCCTAATGGAGAATCTGTAAGTGTAATAGTCACCTCTCCAGAGGGTAAGGAATTAACAAAATCTGAAAAAAGTCTTGCTGGGATAGTAATTTCGCCTTCATTTTCTATAGAAGCTCCTATCCAAGTAGTAATAGCGATTTCTAGATTAGTAGCAGTAAGTTTAAGCCTGCCTGAATCTGTAGATATAAGGATATTTTGGGTAACAGGTAAAGTGGTACGTGTAGCAACACCTCTACCAACTAATGCCAATGCCCTACTTAAATTTTCCTGTAAGCATGTTAATTGCATAGACTCCCATCCTTTTTACACTTACACCTAAAATTAGGCTACGTTTACTGTTCCGACCATTCCTAAAGATTCGTGAGGAACACAATATAATTTAAAGCTGCCTGCAACACTAGGAGTAACATCTTGTGTAACAGTTTCTCCAGCATTAACATACACTTCTATACCTAATTCATCAACGTTAAAAGTATGAAATTCATTTACGTCAGTGAATTCTAGCGTATATGTTTTATTTAAAGTCCAATCAAGTGTGTCGGGTTCAAATATATATGGATTTTCTTTCTGACCAATTTTAACTAATTCACCCGCACCAGCGGAAGCTGAAGATGTTGAAGATGTATCAGCAGTTGTTGCAGTTGTGGCTTCTGAGTTATATGAAGAATTAGTCTCAGGAAAATTCATATTCTCATTAGGATCTTCCTCCTCAGGATTACATGCAATAAAGGTAATAGAAAAAGTAAGAAGTAGAAGTAGTTTAAAAGAATTGTGGGTTAAAAAAGAAACCATAAAATATTCACCAACCTATCTAAAGATTATAAATTATATATATAAAATTATACCAATAATTGAAAACTACTGTCTAGACAAACGAAATAAATGATCAAGAATTTTATAAAGAGCATTTAAAGTATATTAGTATTAATAACTACTGTTAGAAAGTATATATTCTGTTTAACTTTGATCCTATATTATGAAGAAAATATGTTAAAAAAATATATTATAGTAAAGTAATTATTTTTACCATTATTCTGTTTAATTTTGAAATAGATTTATATATAAAATAACCCGATTTTCGAAATTAAGAAGGAATACATGCAATAACCATTATTTCTACTAAAAGCTCTTCTCTGTTAAGCATAACTTCTACTGTAGCTCTTGCAGGTTTATTATGTGTAAAATATTCCCCATAAACTTCATTGTATTCTGCTAAATCTTCTCTTTTAGTAAGATAAGTAGTTGCAGAAAGTACATTATCAAGAGATGTTCCTGCCTTT
>CAYOMB010000140.1:0-3252 GCA_964404955.1 uncultured Dehalococcoidia bacterium | reverse complement strand
TATTCATATTTTTTCTCCTGATTATTATATTAAAGTATTGTTAAGGTTTTATTAAAGGATTACTTAGAAGCTTTAACTTTTTTTTCTATAAATTCTGGAACGTCATCTTCTTTACCGATTAGCTCCTCTTTTTGATTTTTAGGCTGGAATGCGTAAAGCACGTGCAATTTACAATAAGAAAATCCTTCAATTGGAGATCTACCGCAGAAATAAAAGCCTTCTTGATCTGGATGACCTATGGGCCATCTGCAATTATTATCACCTAATTCTTCAAGTTTTTTTGGATTCTCAGGTTCAAAGTTTTTATCTAAAAGAATTGATTTAAATCTAGATTTTCTACTGATCTGTTTATCGTTTCTATTTTGAACATTAGAAACTTCTTTTTTCTGAGCTACTGATTTTTTATTAGGAGCTCTAGCAGCAAGTTTGAGTCTGTGAGCTTTTCCAATGACAGCGTTCCTTGTAGTATCACCTAGAATCTCTGCTATTTGGCTTGCTGTATGGCCTTTTTCCCACAATTGTCTTAATTTTTCTTCTTTTTCTTGTGTCCAACTCATATTCGAAGAAACTAAATATAGTTTCTAAGTACTAAACTAATACATAATCTAGTAGTATTAAAATAAATTAATTAATAATTAGGTTGTAAAAAAAGTTTTTCACAGAAAAATTATTTTTTGAAGATATAAGACTACGTATGGTTGAAATTAGTAAAAAATATAAACTTAAAAATACTGTAACTTTTGGCTTTGTAAATTGGATTGGGTTGTGGACACTTTACAAAAAAGAGGTTTTAAGATTCCTTATTGTTTGGATTCAAACCCTTTTATCGCCAATAATTTCATCCTTACTGTTTCTTTTAGTTTTAGCACTAGCGATAGGTAACGAAAGAGCAGACGTTTTAGGTTATCCTTTTATTACTTTTTTAGCACCCGGATTAATTGCAATGCAAGTAATACAACAAGCGTTTTCACATTCTTCCTCATCTTTTATGATAGGTAAAATTCAAGGAAACATTGTTGATATTTTATACGCTCCCCTTTCACCAGGTGAAGTTACAACCGCAGTTGTTTTAGCATCTGCAACTAGAAGTTTTATGATTGCCTTCATATCAATAATAATATTTTATTTTTTAGTAGATATTGAGATTAGAAATATTTATGCCGTAATTTTTTTCACTTTAATTTCATCCATTATACTTGGTTGTATTGGCGTTATAGCAGGTTTGTGGGCAGAAAAATTTGATCATATGGCAACAGTAACTAGTTTTATCATTATACCTTTATCGTTCTTATCAGGAACATTTTATTCAATAGAAAGATTACCTCAGATATTACAAACAATAAGCAAATGTAATCCCTTCTTCTATATGATCGATGGTTTCAGATATGGTTTCTTAGAAAAATCAGATGGCTCGATTTTTATTGGATCAATTTATCTTGTAGGACTATCAATTTTACTTTGGTTCGTGTCTTACTTACTTTATAAAAAAGGATATAAAATAAAGTCTTAAAATGTCTGCATTAGCTAAAAATTACAACAGAAGAAAAATTTCTTTTAAAAGAGGAAAGGGAAGTTTTCTATATTCTACAAATGGTAAGAAATACCTAGATTTTGTTCAAGGTATTGCGGTTAATTCATTGGGTCATGCAAACCCTTATTTAACTAAAATGATGAATAAACAAGCAAAAAAAGTGTGGCATGTTTCAAATGCATTTTTAATTCCAGAAGGTGAAAAACTTGCAAGAAGATTAAAACAAAAAACTTTTGCAGATTATGTTATTTTTCAAAATAGCGGTGCTGAAGCCACTGAGGTTGCTGTAAAAGTTGCAAGAAGATACTTTTATTCAAAAGGGAAACCTGAAAAAAATAGAATACTTTGTATAAAAAATTCTTTTCACGGTAGAACTTTAGCTGCAATTTTTGCAAGTGGATCTAAGAAAATGACTGAGGGTTTCGGGCCAAAAGTACCAGGGTTTGATCATTTTGACTTTGCTGATCACAAAGGTTTAGAAAAAGCTATTACAAAAAAAACAGCAGCAATAATGTGTGAAACTGCAATGGGCGAGTCAGGAATAAAAGTTATACCTGATTGGTGTTTAAAGGGTTTAAGAAAGCTCTGTAATAAGAAAAAAATACTCTTAATCCTTGACGAAGTTCAATGTGGAGTAGGTAGATCTGGTAAATTCTTCGCATTTGAACATGCTAAAATAAAGCCTGATATTGTTCCAATAGCCAAAGGTATTGGTGGTGGTTTTCCAATTGGCGCAGTTTTAATGAATAAAAAGGTGGCACCCGCGATGACAGCTGGTTCTCATGGAAGTACTTTCGGTGGAAATCCTTTAGCAATGAGCGTTGGAAATGCTGTTATGGATCAAATGTTTAAAAAAGGATTTTTACAAAATGTAAAAAAATTATCAAAATATTTTATTAATGAATTAAACCTAATAAAAGAAGATTACCCGGATATAATTAAAGAGGTAAGAGGTATTGGACTACTGATCGGATTACAACTTTTTGAAGACCAATCAAACTTTATTAAAAAATTAGAATTAAACAAATTACTTACAATAAGAGCAGGAGAAAATGTAGTCAGAATCCTGCCTCCTTTAAATGTTAAAAAACAAGAAATAGATCTTGCAGTAAAAATAATTAGAAAAGTTTGTGAAAATTACAATTAAAAATGAAAAATTTTATTAATATTTCAGATTTATCAAAAAATGATCTTAGGGCTATTATTGATGGTGCTAAAAAAAGAAAGTCTGAAAGAGGAAAAATACCTAATTCCCAACCCGATGTAGATTTACCGATAAAAGGCAAAACTATGATAATGCTTTTTGGAAAACCATCTACTAGAACTAGAATATCTTTTGATCTTGCAGTGAAACAATTGGGAGGATCATCAATTATTTTAAACCAAGATGAAATTCATTATGGTAAAGGAGATGAAACCATAAAAGATACAGCCAAGGTTCTTTCCCAATACGCAGATATTTTGATGATAAGAACAGATTCTCATAATGATGTTGATGAATTTCAAAAGCATTTAGATATTCCTATAATTAATGGACTAACAGACCTCAGTCATCCGTGCCAAATAATGGCTGACATTTTAACTTTTGAGGAATCTAAAGGTGATATAAACGGAAAAACAATTGCATGGCTTGGAGATGGAAATAATGTAGCGAATTCTTTTATTGAAGCTGCAACTAAGTTCAAATTTGAGCTTAAAATTGCTTGTCCAAAAAAATACCA
>CAYOMB010000139.1:0-3299 GCA_964404955.1 uncultured Dehalococcoidia bacterium | reverse complement strand
TTTACAAGCTCCAAGCAATCTGGGAATAGTATGGTGGGCACCTATCCTCTATATAGTCTCTTTTGTCATTTTAGGACTATTAAGTAGAACTAAAATTAAATATACGTATTTTGTTCCAATTATAGTTTCATTTATTAGTATTGGGATTTTTATAACTGTTTTTAGTACTTATGTAACACATTCCTGGGAACGTTATGGCTGTGACATCATTGGAGTTTGTTGGAATGGTATTGATCCTTGGTTTGTTATTGGTGATATAAAAATGCATTTCGGAGCAATTATTGATGGCCTTACAGTAACAATGCTGGGTTTGATAAGTATTGTTGGTTCCTTGGTCATTATTTATTCAGTATCATATATGCATGATGATCCAAGAAAAACCTGGTATTTTTCCTGTATATCATTTTTTATTGCTGCAATGCTCTTCCTCGTTTTAGCAAATAATCTACTTCTAATTTATGTGGCATGGGAATTAGTAGGTTTAGGATCATACCTCCTTATTGGGTTTTGGTATGGAAAACAAACTGCAGTCGATGCAGCAAAAAAAGCATTTATCACTACCCGTATAGGGGATGTTGGTTTAATGATTGGTATTTTAATTTTAGGCACTAGTTTTACGACCACTGAAGGTTCAATTGGAACCTTCCATATTCCAGACATTATAAATGCAGCTCAACAAGGAATGTATAGCACCTCTGAACTTAATTGGGCTTGTTTATTAATTTTCCTTGGAGCGATGGGTAAGTCCGCTCAATTCCCCCTACATATTTGGTTACCAGACGCTATGGAGGGACCGACACCAGTTAGCGCATTAATTCATGCAGCCACAATGGTTACCGCTGGTATCTATCTTACTGCTAGATTATATCCAATATATGAAATTTCTACTATCGCACTTACTGTTGTGACAATTATAGGCCTCATTACTGCTATCATTGCTGCATCAATGGCCTTAGTAATGAATGATCTGAAAAAAATTCTTGCTTATTCAACAGTTAGCCATTTAGGATTAATGATTTTTGGTATTGGAACGGGTGGATATGCAGCAGCTATGTTGCATCTAGTAGCTCATGGATTTTCAAAAGCACTCCTATTTCTTTCAGCAGGAAATATTATGCATTCCTTGCACGAAGAAACAGATATACGAAAAATGGGGAATCTTCGACATTATATGCCTATAACTACTATTTGTTTTCTCATTGGTGCACTTTCACTATCTGGTATTCCCCCACTTAGTGGCTATTTTAGTAAAGACATGCTTCTTCATGGTGTAACACATGGAAAAATAGATTTTACAAATATTTATTTCATACTGAGTTTAGGATTTATTTTTCTAAGTTCCCTTTATATGACAAGGGTATTTATTCTAGTATTTTGGTCCAAATCAACAACAGAATACAAAGATATTCATGAGGCACCAAAGACTATGAATATTCCTATCATAATTCTTACATTTTTCAGCATAGCTTTTGGCATTATAACGTGTGTAATTTACCAAGATACGCTGTTTGATATTATGCATTTGGTTACATGGGGCTTTCTTGATGATCCACTTCATTTTGAATTTGATTTAATACTAACGATACTTTCAGTAGGATTTGCACTCAGCGGTATCATTGCTGGATATTTTTTATATCAAGAAAATTACGCAAACAAATCTGTATTCCATTCTGGATTATTTAAATCATTAAATAATCTTATTTCACGTAAATACTATTTAGATGACGCATATAATTGGATAGTTACAAATATCGTGAACAAAATAACGACTATTGTATCCTATGTTGATCGAGCATTTGTAAATGACATTGGAATAAACAGTCCTGGAGAAGCTATTCGAGCAACTTCAAATAAATTACGGTATATACAGACTGGAAAAGTATATAACTATGCCCTCTTTATTGTACTTAGCATATCTGTGATTGTACTTATCTGGATATTTATTGAAACTGGTAAAATCTTATAGGAGAACTCATTGGATAGTTGGATATTACCTTTAATACTTATCGTACCCGTACTAACACTACTGGCTATATTGTTTATACCCAAAAATAATGATGAAATTATAAAAAATATAACTATTTTTGGTTCAGCTATTTCTGGAATTCTTTCCTTATACGTCTTTATGGCATTTGCCCAAACCAGAGATCCAAATCAATTCGATTTTTCTATGGTTTGGTTTAGTAATTTATCAATTCGACTAGATTTTGGAGTAGATGGTATATCGGCATTAATGGTTTTATTAGTTGGAATTGTATATTTAACTGGAACTCTTATTTCCTGTAAAATAACTGAAAGAATTAAAGAGTTTTTTATTTTATATATTCTATTAATTATCGGCGTCTATGGCGTATTTATCTCACAAGACCTCTTCTTCTTCTTTTTCTTCTATGAATTGGCAGTGGTCCCAATGTATTTACTAATTGCAGTTTGGGGTAGCAGTTCAGACTTTAAAACATTTGCAAGAACAAAAGAATATGGGGCATTAAAATTAATGCTAGTCCTGGTAGCAAGTAGCGTACTTATTTGGATTGGAATTTTATCTACATTCATTGTTGCTAATCAAAATAGCTTCTTATTTAAAGACTTGATAGATGCAAATATTGGAAATGATTTTCAGATTTTTATTTTCCCATTCTTTTTAATTGGTTTTGGAGTTTTGGCCGGGTTGTGGCCTTTTCACACATGGTCACCAGATGGACATGTTGCTGCGCCAACTTCTGTAAGTATGGTTCATGCAGGGATATTAATGAAATTGGGAGCATATGGAATTTTACGGAGTATAGAATTTTTACCCGCAGGTGCACAAGAATGGATGTGGCTTTTGCTAATTCTAGGTACAATAAACGTAGTGTATGGCGCCTTATCAGCAATGGCTCAGAGTGATCTTAAATATGTCATTGGATATAGTAGTGTAAGCCATATGGGCTATGTCTTGATGGGGCTAGCAACTTTAAATGTCATTGGTACAGCAGGATCAGTATTACAAATGTTTTCTCATGGAATAATGACAGCATTATTTTTTGCATTAGTAGGTGTAATATACGAACGAACTCATAGTCGGGATATTGAAACACTTGATGGTTTAATTAAACCCATGGGTATTGCAGGTACACTATTCGTCATTGCTGGCTTAACATCTCTTGGCCTACCAGGATTGAGCGGATTTGTTGCAGAATTATTCATATTTATTGGAGTATTTCAAACAAACCCATTCATGGCAATATTAGGTGTCATAGGTGCTGCTATAACTGCTATATATATCCTACGATTAATTGCTAGAATATTTTTTGGTACTG
>CAYOMB010000138.1:0-3338 GCA_964404955.1 uncultured Dehalococcoidia bacterium | reverse complement strand
TTGTTTTTAGTAATGAAGATGCTGAAATTTGTTTATCAACAACGAGTGCAATATCTCTGTAAGAAATAGGAAAACGTGGAAGTTTAGTAAAATAATGAGAAGTATTATTAGTTAATGATAATAACTTATGTAAATTTAGCTCAAAAATTATTACAGGTTTTGTATTGATTCCAAAATTTCTAGCAATATCATTTCTAACTTGGCCTACTACACCTATTTCTGCGCCTTGTACGATAATACCTGAGCATATCTCATCTTCAAATAATATATCAACTTTAGGTGTGAAGACGCTTTGAAGTTTTAATTCTTTCAAAATAGAGTCGATAATACCTTTTGCATCAAAAAAATTCATAGTTTCTTGATCATTAGTCCAATTGAGTTGAGATCTGTTTCCACAAAAACCACCTATAGCAGTACTGATTTCTTTAGGTAAATTATTATCTTGAGGAATATATTGTTTTCCAACTTCAAATAATTTTATATTATCTGCACCAAATCTGACATTATGAGCAATAGTTTCTAGCATTCCTACTCGGAGATTTGTTCGTAAGTATTCTCTAAATCCCAATGTGTCTGAAATATTTGAATATGTAAAATCCTCAGGTTTTTGACTCATGGGGTTAGCAAGTCTCAACGGCTCAATATCTTTTTTATTTTCAACAAATAATAATGCCTCTTTACTAGTTATGGGATAGGTAATGATTTCTTGCATTCCCGACAGAACTAATAAATCTTGTACTTTAAGGGATAAATTACGTTCAGGTTGATCTTCTCTAGGTGGAATAGGTTGAGAGATATACTTTGTAGGTATAATGTCATAACCTTGTATCCTGGCCAATTCTTCAATCAAATCTTCAACTATATTAATATCACTTCTCCAATAAGGAGGTGTAATCTCTAAAGTTGTTTTATTAGCCACACGTGATTCAATACCTAATGAAGTAAAAATCTTCTCCATTTGTTGTAGAGTAAATTCAGTGCCTAATACATCAGCTACTTTTTGGGTAGTTATTTGTATAGATTTAGTTTCAATTTTATTTGGATAAACATCAATGATGTTTTTACACACAGATCCACCAGTAATTTGTTGGATTAAATGTATTGCTCTTTTTTGGCCCATTATCGCTAATTCAGGATTGAGATGCCTTTCAAAACGATGAGAAGCTTCTGTTCTCATTTTTAATTCTGTTCTTGTTTTTCTTATATTGGCTGGAAGAAAACTTGCAGATTCTAAGAGAATAGTTGTTGTGTCATCTGTTACCTCAGAATGTAATCCTCCCATAATTCCTGCTAAACCTATAGGTTTCTCTTCGTCGGCAATCACTAACATATCGTTTGATAAAATACGTTTTTCTTTATCCAGTGTTACCATAATTTCATTGTCTTTTGCTCTGCGTATTTTGATAGTAGAATTTTGTATTTTGGTTAGATCAAAGGCATGTAATGGTTGTCCTATTTCTAACATTACATAGTTAGTTATATCTACAATATTATTTATGGGTCTTTGACCAGCATTGATAAGTTTTTCTTTAAGCCATTTTGGAGATTCTTCTATTTTTATACCAGAAATTACTGAAGCTGTGTATCTTCCGCATAGATCACTACTTTCTATTTCAATAGAAGCTTTTGTCATTGTTTCGTCATCAGATTCTTCGTATAAAAGTGAAGGCTCATTTATTATTGAATCATTCAAGGCTGCTACTTCTCTTGCTACACCTATCACTGATAGCCAATCAGGTCTATTAGGAGTAGGCTCAGTTTCTAGTATTGTTTGACCTAAAAGAGATTCTAATTTTGTTCCATTTGGTACTTTGGGAGGTAAAACAAGTATTCCATTGTGGTCATCTCCAATTCCAAGCTCTTTTTCAGAACAAATCATACCTTCAGATACTACACCTCTGATTTTTGCTGCTTGTAAAGGTATTAACTTATTAGATTCATGATCTAGCAATTCTGAACCAACTTTAGCAAAAGCAATTTTTTGGCTTATTTCAATATTAGGTGCACCACAAACTACTTTTTTAATTTCATCGTTGATATCTACCGTAACCAAATTGAGTCTATCAGCGTTTGGATGTTTTTCAATTTCAAGAATTTCACCAACTAGAACTCCTGACCACGTTCCTTGCTTTAATGTTTGTAGTTCGCTTTCTAATCCGGCCATAGTTAATTTATGGGCTATATTTTCTAGAGAAATATTATTATCGAGATATTCTTCTAACCATACAATGGGAATTTTCACAATTACTCCTCGAATTAGAATTGGTTTAAGAATCTGATATCATTTGAATAAAAATGACGAATATCATCAATTCCATATTTCAGCATAGCAATTCTTTCTGGTCCAAGACCAAAAGCAAATCCAGTATATTTTTGTGGGTCATATCCAGCTTGCTCTAGAACTCTGGGGTGAACCATTCCTGCACCCATAATTTCGATCCATCCAGTTCTTTTGCATATAGAGCAATTTTCGGTTGGTATAGAACCTGAATCACTGCAAGCAAAACAGTCAATTGACATATCAACACCAGGTTCTACGAAGGGGAAATAATCACATCTAAACCTAATTTTTCTATTTTCCCCAAAAATTCTCTTTGCAAATTCAAATAATGTTCCTTTTAAGTCTGCAAAAGTTAAACCTTTATCTACTGCCAAACCTTCTACTTGGTAAAAATGCCATTCATGGGTAGCGTCTGATGCTTCATATCGAAACACTTTTCCAGGTACAACCACACGTACTGGTGGTTCTCGATTTTCCATAATTCGTGCCTGCATGGGGGAGGTATGAGTTCGTAATAAGATATTTCCTTTATCTTGTTTGTCACTTTCTACCCATAAAGTATCCCACATATCTCTGGCAGGATGATCTGATGGGATATTTAGAGCATCAAAATTGTAGTATTCCCATTCAACTTCGGGACCTTCTGCAACATCAAATCCCATTGAAAGAAAAGCATCACATATCTCTCTTATCATTTGAGTTGTCGGATGAAGTCTACCATTTTGTATGGGGCGACCAGGCATTGTAATATCAAAATTATTATCAGAAGAATTATTGGATTCTGAGTTTCCTGCAGAGTTTACTGCTTCTTCGTAAACCTCTTCTAAGTGACTTTTTATGGTATTTAACCGTTGTCCGATTTCTTTTCTGGAATCTATAGGTGTTTCTTTAACATTTCGTAATAATCCAGTGAGAATACCTTTTCTTCCAAGATATTTTGTTCTCCAAGCAGCTAAATTTTGCTCAGTTGTATTTTCTTTTAGCTCTTCAAGAGCTTTTTCATAAGTATTGTTTATATTATTAATATCTGGAATGTTATCCATTATTATTATTCTCT
>CAYOMB010000137.1:1722-3341 GCA_964404955.1 uncultured Dehalococcoidia bacterium | reverse complement strand
GAGTTAACAATAGTTCCTCCAATTACGTATCCAAATCCTAATAAAAGTAATGGTGTCAAAAATTCACAATCTTTATCATATCCAGCTGCAAAACCCAAAGGAGAGGGAAGATTCTGATTGTTGGTATAAGGAATTTGCAAGCGTGGATCAGACGTTTTTTGAAATGAATGATATACTTCCCAGATAAACTGTCGCTTCAAAAAAAAGTCAGCAAAAGATTGCGCTTTTTCTGGAGGCAATTTAAATAGTATTGGGCGTAATATATTTTCATACATGGAATTGTATTTTCTTTCATACGATATTATTTAATTATATATGTTTACATTAAGTATTTCAGTACGAAATATAGATAATATTTAATTTAAATGGAGGGCAATATGGCAGGACCATTAGAAGGGGTGAAAATTATTGATTTCACTCATTGGTTAGCAGGACCATTCGGGACTATGATTTTGTGTGACTTAGGAGCCGAGGTGATTCATGTGGAAAGAATTACCGCAACAGATAGTAATAGAGGTGATGGTCCCTATGTTAATGGAATAAGTTCCTATAGATATTCTTTAGAGCGAGGTAAAAAATCTATACAAGTTGATTTGAAAGATCCTAAAGGTTTACAAATTGTAAAAGACTTAATAAACAAAGCAGATGTTGTTACAGAAAACTTTTCTGTAGGTGTTATGGAAAAATTAGGACTTGGGTATGAACAATTTGAGGGTACCAATCCAGGATTGATATATGCTTCATGTTCAGGATATGGTCAAACTGGACCAAGGGCTCAACAAGGAGCTTTCGATGTTATTGCCCAAGGATTTAGTGGCCTAATGAGTATAACTGGAGAACCAGATGGCAGACCTATGCGTGTCGGTACTTCAGTTGGAGATACTTTTGGTGGTACATATATGGCTTTGGGTATACTATCTGCCCTATATGAAAGAGATAGGAGTGGTAAAGGTCAGAAGATAGATGTAAGTATGGTTGAGAGTGTGATTTACAACTTAGAAAATGCAATTATTAGATATTCTATAACAGGTCAGATACCTCAAAGAATTGGTACAAGACATCCTTTAATTACTCCTTTCCAAACATTTGAAACAGCCAACGGATATATATGTATAGCAGGATTAAGAGACTGGGAGGCATTTTGTTTCATTTTGGGATTGGAAGAATTAGCAACTGATGATCGATTTAATACTGGAGAAAAAAGAACACAAAATCATGGTGTTTTGGAACCAATATTGACAAAGGCATTAAAAAAACAAACGACTCAACATTGGATAGATGTATTAGATGGTATAGCAGTTTCTGGGCCTATAAATAATTTAGAAGATATGATTGAAGATCCACATATAAAAGCACGAAATTCAATTGTTTCGTTACCTGTTCCCGGTGAAAAGGAACAACAGGTTAAGGTGTCGAATACCCCTGTCAGGCTTTCCAGAACTCCTGCAGATGTTAGTAAGAGAGCATTTGTTGTAGGAGAACACACAAAAAGTATATTAAATGAATGGTTAAATTATGATGAGAAAACAATTATTGATTTAGAAGAACAAGGTGTATTAAAAACCTCAGACAATGAGTTTATTTAATTTATTGTTTGTATGATAATTCATTAAGTATGT
>CAYOMB010000137.1:0-1622 GCA_964404955.1 uncultured Dehalococcoidia bacterium | reverse complement strand
CAATATATAGAAGATTTAAAATGGATGGGTTTTGATATTGTTGCCACTGCAAATAACCATGCGTGGGATTTTGGAGAAAATGGTGTTTTAACCAACATAGAAAATTTAGATAAATATGGTCTGCCATACGCTGGAACTGGTCATAATTTAGCTTCAGCAACTGCACCAACGTATTTAGATACCAATGCGGGTCGTGTTGCATTGATTTCAGCTACAACTAGTGGACCTCCAGGAGGAAGAGCTGGAGATCAAAGACGAGATGTTCGTGGTCGACCAGGTCCAAATTATATTCGTTGGACGACAGAATGGAACGTAGATGAAGAAATGATCAAAGGCCTAAAGCTAGTTGCTGATAAACTTGGTTGGTCCGAAACCATGAAAAATCGAGCTGCAAAAGGTGCTGAATTTGAAGATAATTCTGATAAATTAAGCCCTCCTTCTGACGATTTAGTATATTTCTTAGACCATGCGAGTTATCAAGACGAATCTTATACAAAATTTGTAAAAGGTAGTTCAATTCAGAAACGTACCTATATAAATGAATCGGATCTCAAAAGGAATTTAGAACGTGTATCTGATGCAAAACGAATGAGTGATTGGGTACTATTTACCGTACATAATCATGAAGGTGGCGCAACAGAAAATGAACCATCTGATCATATAAAAGTTCTTGCTCATGCAGTCATTGATGCTGGGGCTGATATGTTTATTGGTCACGGCCCACATCAAGATAGAGGTATAGAAATTTATAAAGGAAAACCAATTTTTTATAGCTTGGGTGACTTTATATTGCAAAACGATACTGTTGAACTTATGCCTCATGATAATTTGATCCGACAAAATTTGAGTTGGGAAGGTACACCCGCTGATTTTTATGATGCTCGTGACGGAAGCGCATATACTGCTGATAAAATGGCTAATAGAGGCCAGACAATTGAGCCAATTAGATGGGAAAGTGCTGTGGCCACTGTTCAGTTTGAAAAGGGTGAAATGATAAAATTAGAACTATTACCAATAGATCTTGGGTATGGAAAGGAAAGGTCTCAGAGAGGTCGTCCTGTATTAGCTTCAGGGCAAGTAGCGAAACAAGTTTTAGAACGTTTTCAATCACTTTCAGAACCATTTGGTACAAAGATTACCATAGATGGTGATAAAGGTATTATTAATTTATAACGTATGGCTACGGATGAAATAAAAAAGTTAATTGATATAGCTGCAGAGAAAATTTATGAAGCTAGTCATGTTGTTGCATTAGTTGGTGCTGGAATGAGCGCTGAAAGTGGGATACCGACATATAGGGGATCAGGTGGTATTTGGACTAAAATTGGTGAACCAGACCCCAGAAGTTTTCAAAATTTTATGAATGATCCCAAATTATGGTGGGAACGTATGTTAAATCCTGATCGCGTCAATGAAGAATCACCTGAGCGTGCAAAATTTACAAAAGCATTGGCGGAAGCAAAGCCTAACCCAGGTCATTTTGCATTAGTTGAATTAGAAAAAATGGGCAAATTAGATACAATAATTACCCAAAATGTTGATGGTTTACATAGAATAGCTGGTAATAATAATGTTGCAGAAATTCATGGAAATAGGAATTATTATCGTTGTTTAGATTGTTC
>CAYOMB010000136.1:0-3358 GCA_964404955.1 uncultured Dehalococcoidia bacterium | reverse complement strand
CGTTGCATATTTATTTGTGCAGGAAATCTTTTAATGTCGAATCCAGGATCAATTAGTGAAAACCTTACACCTAAATCTTTTAAGAAAATATCCCAATTAACTTTGCCATTAAATATAGCATCACTATATCCGTTTTCTGTTTCAAAAATATTTTTCGTACTAGTAAATCCAGATTCAACAAGTAATGCAGACTCAACTCCCATTCGTGCAGCATTTGCAGGATGAGTAGACTTAACCATAGTACCAGTATTTGCTGTCAGTCCCCCTGTTCTAGAAGCAGCAATACCTAAACATAGTTCTGTTTTATTGCCATCAAAATTTAATGCTTTGGAAGATGCTACACCAGCACCTAGTGGTCCAAATAATCCTGGAGGATGATACGCACCATTAGTTACGCCTTCTGTAGACAGCCTCATTCTTGCTTGAATTTCCCACCCAAGAATATAAGAAAGTATTAATTGTTTCCCAGAAATTCCTCGATTTTCGCCTAATGCCAAAGCTGATGGAAGACATGAAGATGTACCGTGGGTTGCAGGATGACCTTGAATTTCGTAATCGAGGCAATGTCCAGAAACACCATTTATAAACGCTGCTAATAATGTACTTGTTTGGTAATTATGACCTATAACAGTTGATTGGTTGTTGCCACCTAAAGATTGTACATATTGGGACACAAGTCCTGAGACTTCTTGGGTTGATCCAGCCATCATATTAGCAAACCCGTCTAGTATTGGAATTTTAGCTATATCAATAAGTTCTGAAGATAGATCGGAAAATTGGATATCTGAAACAAATTCAGAAAAGACCTTTGTAGGATTACTCATAATTTACTCCTAAAAATATATAGGCCCAAGAGAACTCTTAGGCCTATATAAAACTTATCTTAATTAAGGTCAATTAAGCTGGAAGCGACTGAATCATACCTAACTCAACGTTTCCTGGTGTGTCAATTATTCCCTGAGCTACTCTTGCACGATGCTCAAAAGTTGACCCCATTCTCATTGACCAAGAAGCAACTCGTCGGTACCACAAATGAATATCAAATTCCATCATGAAGCCCATACCACCATGAATCATTTGCGAATAAACAGTAACATGTTGTAATTTGTCATTACAAAATGCTTTAGCTTGTGAAACTTCAACTTGATAAGGTTGACCTTGATCAATCTTCCAGATAGCTTCTCGAGTTAGTAGTTCCCCACCATCAATATACATAACGGCATCAGCCAACATGTGTGCAACTGATTGGAAAGCACCAATTGGTCGACCAAAAGCTACACGATTTTTTGAATAATCAAGAGCCATTTCAAAATCTTTTCTTGCAGCACCACACATTTGACTTGCATAAAAAACAGCTCCCAAATCTAACATGTATTCAGCAGTAGTCCAGCCTTTGTCAATTTCTCCTATCACATTGTCAGAAGAAACTTTTACATTATCAAATATTACAGCAAACTGTTTATCTTTTGCAGTTGGAACTTCTTTTTCTGTAGAAATTCCTGCTGATCCAGTATCAACCAAAAATAGGGTTAAACCTTTACCTGTATTAGCTGTAACTATCAATTTGTCAGCTTGGTTAAAATTATCAACAAACAATTTCTTTCCGTTAATAACATAATCGCTACCTTCTGCAGTAGCAGTTGTTTTTACAGCTGATTCAATTAAACGAGGGTCTGTTTCTTGGAACGAATAGGTCAAGATAAGGTCTCCTGAAGCCACTTGAGGAAGTATGTCATTTTTCATTGACTCTGATCCATCTTTGGCAATAGTCAAGGCTGCTACCATTGTACTAAGCAATGGAACTGGAGCCATATGTCGACCGATTTCTTCAAAAATTAGTCCTAAAAGCTGTAAAGGCTCACCAAGTCCTCCATATTGTTCAGGCAAACACAAAGCTGGCCAGCCCAATTCTACTGCTTTCTTCCACAAATCTTGGGAATAGCCTAACTCATCTTTTTCCATGTCTCGAACTAAACTAGTAGGACATTCACCCTCTAAGAATTCTCTATTGAGATTACGCATCATATTTTCATTTTCAGATAACAAGACATCCATTAGATCACCTTCTTAATATATAATTATATTTGTAATAGTCGTTGCTTTGAGAATTATTATCCTCTTGGTAGACCTAATCCACGTCTTGCAACTTGATCTCTCATAATTTGAACACTTCCATGGTTAATCCCCGATTGGAATGCACCAAGAAGATTATGAGCAAACAAACCACTCTCAACATTATTTGATGAAGTATTTAATAGCTGTCCATATGGTCCAAGCATTTGTGCATACGCTTCTGTAGCACGCAATCCATGCTCCGGAGCCCATACTTTTTCAGCAGAACCTTCATAAGTGAAGTTTCCTCCAGATTCAACAATTGACATACTTCTCCAAGTCATCAAACGACATACTTGAGCTTCAATCCACATTTCTGCAACTTTATCACGTACAGTAGGATTATTTTTAATATTAAGATATTCAGCTGAATCATTTTTAGCTAGATTAACAATATCTTCATCTCTTCTTACTGAGATCAGATAACGCGATGCTCCAACTCTATCCAAATTCAATCCCATAGCTCCAACATACCAACCCATATTTAATTCACCCAACAAACTACTTTTTGGGATTCTGACATTTTCATAAAAAGTTTCGTTAGTTCTTGGGGTACCATAAGTTGTACCTTCAGGTGCAGGAGGATCATTTTGTATTGTCCATAAAGGTCGAACAGTAATACCTGGGGTATCCATAGGAAGCAAGAAAATAGAAATGCCCCTGTGTTTAGGAGCCTCTGGATCTGTTCTTGCCATTAAATACAAATGGGTAGAAACATGAGCTGAAGAGGTGTAAATCTTTTGACCATTAATGACAAATTCATCTCCATCTTCAACTGCTCTACATTGTAAAGATGCAAGGTCTGCACCTCCACTTGGTTCTGTAAAACCTTGAGCAAAACTAATCTCACCCTTGATAATTCCTGGGATATAATAGTCTTTTTGTTCTTGTGTTCCTGCAGCCATAATAGCTGGGGCTCCACTACCACCACCACCAACTGATAAACCAACTCTTGCAAATTCTTCTTCTACGAGATACTGAGTTAAACGATCACCGCCTTGGCCACCATATTCTTTTGGCCAAGAGATACCTAACCAACCTCGTTCACCTATTTTCTTAAATAATTCATTCATCAAAGGCCCTCTACCGTCTTCACCACGGCCATGAACCTCTTCGACGACTTCTTGAGTCATGTTTTCTGCTATAAAATCACGAACGTCTTGACGCAAAGCCTGTTGGGAGCTAGCATACCCAAAATCCATATCGAACCTCCAAAACTATTATAATTCAATAAATAATTTACTTT
>CAYOMB010000135.1:0-3359 GCA_964404955.1 uncultured Dehalococcoidia bacterium | reverse complement strand
TTGGAGGGTCAGAATCAGAAACAACTATGAGAAGAAACAGACTATCTTTTGACAGGTTAGCTTTTCGACCTCGTGTTCTTGTAGATGTATCAAAAATTGATACTTCCAATACCATACTTGGACTTGATTCAAAAATGCCAGTTATATTAGCTCCAATAGGTTCACAAGAAACATTTACAGCTGATGGAGCTTCAGCAGCTACATCAGCTGCAAATGAATTTGGTATAATAGATGTGATAAGTTCAGTAAGCTCTCCAAGCTTAGAAGAAATCTCAAAAACTGCTAATAATCCAAAAGTATTTCAATTGTATATTCATGGTGATTGGAATTGGATTACGTCTATGATTAATCGAGTAAAAGAATCGGAATATAAGGCACTCTGTATAACCGTGGATACTGCTCATTATAGTAGAAGAGAGAGACCTATGATGACAAGATTTTTCCCACACTCAAGAAGAACTCCACCTGATCCAAAATACGCAGCATCTGTTACTTGGGATACTATTGATAAAATTACAGAATATGCTGATATGCCATTACTTTTAAAAGGAATTGCAACTGGAGAAGATGCAAAACTCGCAGTGGAGCACGGTGCAAAAGTAGTTTGGGTATCAAATCATGGAGGACGCCAATTAGATTATGGTCAAGGAAGTATGGAAATGCTCCCTGAAATTGTAGATGCAATACAAGGTAAGGCAGAAATAGTTCTTGATGGTGGAATCCAACGTGGTAGTGACATTGCTAAAGCAATATCAATGGGCGCAAATTCAGTTGCTATAGGTAAAATGCAATGTTTAGGATTAGCTGCTGATGGGAAAGATGGGTTAGTAAGAGTATTGGAAATATTAGAAGAAGAATTAACTATTGCTATGGCTCTATTAGGAGTTAATAGCATAGACCAATTATCACCAAATTATATTTGTAGATCAGAGGCAACTACTCAATCACATGAGATGAGTTCTTGGGTAAATATTCCAGAAAATCGTATAAAATAAATGGTAACAAATATACGTAATTCGTCAAAAAATAAAGAATTTTTTTCTGGAGTTTCGGCGGTATTACCAATTTTAATTGGAGTTATACCTTTTGGATTAATATTTGGTATTTTAGGATTAGAAGCAGGATTTACTGCTAATCAAACATTTTTTATGTCATCAATTATTTTTGCAGGAGCAAGCCAAGTTGCTTTCGTTAAATTAGTATCTAGTGGGACTGTACCATTCATAACAATAATTTCAGTTGGTATAATTAATCTTCGTCACTTTTTATATAGTGCATCTATAGCAAAATATTTAGCTCATTTAACTACCCCTTGGAAAATAATACTCGCTTATTTATTAACTGATGAAGCATATGCTGTATCTATAAAAAGACTGCAAGAAGAAGAAGTAAATACTGCATTTTACCATTACCATCTATTAGGGAGTGGAATAACACTTTGGTTAACATGGCAAATATCCACATTTTTAGGAATTGTATTAGGTCAAATTATACCAGAGGAATTAAACCTTGGTTTTGCCATACCACTTGTTTTTCTTTCAATTATTGCACCCGAAATAATAAAATATAAAAGTCATGCAATATGTGCATTAGGTGCAGGAATATTGGCTATTTTGTTGAATAATTTACCATTAAATTTATGGATTATATTTTCATCAATTTTTGGCTTAATTATCGGTGTATTATTGGATAAAACACCAGGAAAGAGTCAATAATGATGTGGGCTACAATTGTAATTTCAGGGATTATCACATTCACTATACGATTTAGTGCAATATATAAAGCTACCAATTCTGAAACTCCAGAATGGTTAGAAAATATATTGAAATATGTACCTACTTCTGTATTAGCTGTCCTAATCTTTCCAGAAATATTTTTAAATGAATCAAATACGTTAGAAATATTAAATAATCCAAAAATTCTAGCAGCTTCATCGGCATTATTGGTAACGATATTAACAAAAAGTATAATCATTACTATAATTACAGGAATGTCAGTCCTTTGGGCTTTAACTCTAAATTAAATCTATAATTGCTGGAGTAAATTTATGATCAGTTATGCAGAATACCTAGAATGTACAAATTGCCAAAAAACCTATGACTATGTAACACCATATAGAACATGTAATGACTGCGGAAAAGTTTTATATGTAAGATATGATATTGATAAAGCTAAGGTAAACTTCGATAGAAATATATTATCCAAAAGAATCAATTCTATGTGGCGTTATTTTGAAATGATGCCAATTAAGAATGAATCTAATATTGTTTCTCTTGGTGAAGGAATGACTCCACTCTTACAAGCACCAAATTTAAGTAAATCCTTAGATTGTTCCCAAATATATATAAAAGATGAAGGTTGTAACCCTACAGGTTCATTTAAAGCTAGAGGTTTATCTGCAGCAGTATCTCGAGCTAAAGAACTTGGCCTCACTAAATTAACTATGCCCTCTGCTGGTAATGCGGGGGGGGCTCTTTCGTTATACTGCGCTAGAGGTAATATGGAAGCAAACGTATTTATGCCTAAAGACGCACCAGAAGCTAATCAAAGAGAAAGCAAAGATGCAGGTGCAAATCTTACGCTAATTGACGGTTTAATATCAGATGCAGGTAAAATATCAAGGGAAAAAGCCCAAGAAAATGGTTTATTTGATGTATCAACTCTACAAGAACCATACAGAGCTGAAGGTAAAAAAACTATGGGATATGAAATTGCTGAACAACTAAACTGGGAGACTCCTGACGTAATTATATATCCTACCGGTGGAGGAACTGGTCTTATAGGTATATGGAAAGCATTCAAAGAAATGTATGAATTGGGCTGGATTGATAAACCTAAAACTAAAATGATCTGCGTACAATCTTCTGGATGTGCGCCTATGGTTAGAGCATATGAATCTGGTAGCAATAATGCTGAAATGTGGGAAAATGCACAGACTTTTGCTTCGGGCATAAGAGTGCCAGCTGCAATAGGAGATTATTTAATTCTAGAAGCTATACGAGAAAGCAATGGAACTGCTTTAACAGTCACTGATGAAGAAATGATTGATTGTATTGAAATGATTGCTTCGCATGAAGGAATATATCCTGCTCCTGAAGGAGCAGCTACGTTAGCAGCACTAAGACATCTTCTTAATTCAAAAATTATAAACCCAGACGAAAAGATTATTCTTATGAACACTGGTAATGCTTATAAGTATTTAGATATGTGGGGATCTTAATTTGAAAAATTATATGTATATTCTTCAATAACACCGTTTTTAGGATTAAACCCAAGACCTGGAGTTTCAGGTAAGACAACTTGACCATTATCTGGCAATGGTGCTCCATCGAAATATTGTTCAATAATTTTCCAGCCTT
>CAYOMB010000134.1:2031-3386 GCA_964404955.1 uncultured Dehalococcoidia bacterium | reverse complement strand
TTGGCAGCTCTAATGTATAAGTTTATATTCAGCGAATTAAATGAAGAATAGAATAATTTTTGTATGTGTACATAATGCTGGGAGAAGCCAGATGGCTAAAGCCTTCTTTAATAAATTGGTCCCAGAAAACTCAAATTGGTACGCTGAATCAGCTGGAACAGAACCATCTGAAAAAATTAACCCTATAGTTGTAGAAGCATTAAATGAATTATTGATAGATATAACTACAGAAAAGCCTCATGAACTTGATTTTAATAAAATAACTGATAACGACAGATTAATTAGTATGGGTTGTAACATACATGAAAGTTGCCCAATAAAATTTAGAGATTCAATTGAAGACTGGGAGCTTGAAGATCCACACAACCAAGATATTGAAAAAGTACGCGAAATACGAGATATAATTAATTTGAAAGTTGTAGCTCTTATTCAAAAGTTATCAAAAAGTGATTAACGCCTAGGTTCCCATGAAAAAAATCTTAGTGCGACAATTAAACCTATTGCAAACCAAATCCCCATAGTTGCAAGATCTAAAGTCTCAAAAACCACCCGCGTATCAAATGGATTAAATGAAGATTGAAGTGTAACTACAAAAGGTTTTACGGGGAAAATATCTGCTAGAGTCTTAATCCATTGAGGGGCTAGAGTTTGGGGAATGAAAATATCTGATATAAAAAATAGCGGCAAAATTGAAGCATTAACAATAGCAGGAGCAGCATCCGCATTTCGTATAACTGTAGTTATTGCAATACCTAAACAACTAAATGTTATAGTCCCGATTAAAAGTGCTGTTATAAAAACCAACAATGAATCATTAGGTAAAGTTACATTATAAAAAAGTACTCCGAAAGTTAGTACAATTGCTACAAGTAATAACGAAATAAACGTAGTAAATAATATTTTACCCACCATAAATGCCCAGGGAGTTAGAGGGGTTCCACGAATTTTTTTCAGAATTCCACTATCTCTAGAATCAGTAAGAGTCATAGCAAGATTTGTATAAGATGCACTGATAACTGATAAAGCTATAATGGATGGAATATAAAAATTAGAACCAGGTACAACCCCACTTTCTATAGGTATTTCATCGTCTCCAAAAATTGCATTAAATAAAACCAAAAATATTAATGGAAATATAAAGGTAAAAAATGCTGCAGGAGGATTTCTCCAAAATGCTGTGTTTTCATATTTAATTTGACGGAGTGCTAATTGTAGTTGTTTCATCTTGCACTATCCTCTGAACCTACAACTTTTAAGAAAAGATCCTCTAAAGAAGATCTTCGTACTGCCAAGTCATCTAATTCAAGTGAGTTTTCTATTGCCCAATGTGTTAATTCTCCTAATATTCCAGTAGG
>CAYOMB010000134.1:0-1931 GCA_964404955.1 uncultured Dehalococcoidia bacterium | reverse complement strand
CATCTAATTACTTTCAGATTCCTCAGATCCTAAATCTTTTAAAAATTGTTCGATTGAGGGAGAAAGTTCTGTATATTCACTTTCTTCAGGTTCAACGATGATATTTTCTAATCTAGCGTCGTATTCACTTTCCAATTTTTCTACTAATGCTTTTACACCAGGATTTTGATCCATTTCATTTGTTACACGTTGATATTGTCTACGGCCACGTCTACTTACAGAAAGTTCTTCTGGAAGGTTATACAAAGAAGAAAGAACCTTAATTAAATGTGAACATCCTGTAAAATCTTCTTCAAGTTGCAAATATTGAGGCAATCTTACCATCAACATCATATTTTCAATATCTTGTGCAGATAACTTGTCCCCAACTAAATTCATAATTGATGTAGGACCTTGATATGGTCTTCTCCTTGCACTTTTCATAATGCCAGGAACACCAGTCATAGGCTCTCCATCATGAGTTCCCATCACCAATAATGGCCTTGTATGAGGTACTGCATCATACATCCCACCAACTCTTGTAAATCGTTTTACACCAAGTTGTTTTAGAACCTCTGCAATAGTATCTATATATTCTTCTGCCATTGAATGAGGTTCAAGCATGTGCAAAAATACGTAATCAAAATCTCCTTCTGATTTAGCATAACGAAGATACGTATTAGGTATAGTAGTTTCTCGATTCCCATCAATATAAAAAACTACAGGTCTATATCTAGTAAAGTCAAAATATCTTCCTGGATTTTCAAACTTACCTAAATCCTGTGCGTCAAAATGACGTTCTAATTTATCTAAAACAAGAGAACCAACACTTCCTGCGTCTACCCACGGCCTCAAAGAAGCAATTACATGGGGATTTCTAAGTTCTGGGAGTGGTTCTTCTAAAATATAGTCATTGATTTTCATAATTACACCTAGATTCTAACAATCTAATCTATCCTTCGATTATAACACAACTTACAAAAAGTTAATTAGACTTCAAAGGCATTTAATACAGATGCGATCATAGAATAATACCCAATTGTTGTAGTTAGATCTACCAATTCTTTTGTACTAAAACGTTTTGACGCATTTGCATAAGTATCAGACGAGACTCTCTTGTCAGTTAATAACTCTCGAGCATATGTATAGATTAATTGTTGATCTTGACTGAGAACTTCAAGATTAGTATTTGTGTGTATGGCGTTAATTACCTCTTCAGCAATTCCTGCATTTCTTGCCAAATCTGAATGTGCTTGCCATTCAAAATTACAATTAAGCGTACTTGCTGTAGTTAGTACCGCAATTTCACCTAATTCATTTGGGATTGTAGAGTTGAAACGTATATATGCACCTGTATCCCCTACTAAGCATGCTAATTGAGGACTATGTAACAAAACCCCAAAAGGCCCAACGATACGTCCACGAGTACCAATGATATTCTCATAGGCTTTAAGTGATTCGCCTTCTAATCCCTCTTTTTCAAATATACCATCTATTCTCATAGTGTTTCCTCCTATTAAATATTATTAAAAAAATTAGATACTAATTCATTAAATTCTTCTGGTTTTTCTTGAGGTATAAAATGTCCCACTCCAGTAACTACAGAATGTTTAAAAGAATTAACTGAATTTTTTATACTTTGCAAAGCTATTGAATTTTCAGGAAATCTCTGTTGATTTTCAGAAGTAATAAGTAAAGTCGGACACTTGATATTGTTCAGTTCTTCAAACATATAGGTAGGCGTATTTTCTTCATAAAATACAGCTTCTGTCTCTGGAGAACATTTCAAAGTATACATTCCATTGGGTTTCTGAAAGGTTCCACCATTAATATAAGACCATAATATTTCAGAATCCCAATTTTTAAAGGTTTCAGCTTTACTGTAACTACTAAAAACAGATTCTAAATCTTCAAATTCTGTTCGCCTTTTTCTGGTTATATCCGCGAGCGTC
>CAYOMB010000133.1:0-3423 GCA_964404955.1 uncultured Dehalococcoidia bacterium | reverse complement strand
ATTTTTTGCAGTTAGCTCAATTAAAGAAGGTAAATTTAAAGTCTCAAATTCGTTTCTAATATAACTCTCTGCTAAAGCGGTACTACCACCCCTTATTATATTAAAATAAAAATTTGGATTGTGGATTTTAATTTTCGCACTTAAAGAACTTTCTTGGTTTCCAAATTGATGTATTTTTCCATCATAGTTTTCTACTGTAAGCTTTCCATCTTTAATATAGTTCAATTTCTTTAGAACGAAATTTTCAGAGATTTTATATGGACTGAATATCATTTTTCTAAAGAAAGATTATTTTTCATTTTGGTATTTCTCTTTACTAACTTAACCCCTTTCCTCCATAGTCTTAATGCTTCAAAATGTATCGCCATTATAATTTTAATTGTCATCATTGGGTGTTTTAAGAAGTTTACCAGTAATCGTTTTGTGGATATCTGCTCTTTCTTTCCAATTTGACACGCTGAAAGCAACATTCCATCAATATCTTTTTGTTTTATAAAGACACTTAAAGTTTCTTTAGGTTCTGACAATCTAAAATTATAAGAAGTCTCCATTTCCATAAACGGTGATACATAAAACTTTTTGTTACAACTTTGTGTGATAATTTTAGAATTATTTTTTACCTGAAAAATATAAGTGTGTTGTTCGTTAAAAGTATTTTTTACCTCATATAGAATTGCTCTTAATTCAGATTTTTCGTTGTAGCAATAAAAAATACTTAGTGGATTAAATACATAACCAAAAATACGTGGAAAACATAAAAGTTTGATCTTTGATACTTCAAAGTTAATGTTAAATTTATTTAGATTATTCTTAACCCAGTTTTTAATATCACCGCCATCTCTGTTTCCATGATCCTTGTTGTAGAAACTAAAAAGATTAAACTTATTAAGGGAAAATATCGAAATCCTTTTTTCTAAATCTTTTAATTCATCTAAATCAAAAAGTACAGAAAAGGTTTTGTAATTAAAAAAATGTCTTTTCGGTTTAAATCTTCGATGCGTAACTATGCCTTTGTATATACAAGTCTCCATCTCTTCTTTCAAATTGATTTATCATTTCTAAAGTTGATTTTAACCCATCCTCATGAAAACCGTAACCAAAATAACTACCCGAAAACCAGGTCCTATTTTTACCTTGAAGAGTATTTAAGTTAGTTTGTGTCTTAAAACTTTTAATATTTAAATAAGGATGTGTAAAATTAACTTTTTTAATTAATTTATTTTTTTTGATTTCAAATATTGGATTTAAAGTTAAAAAATAATTCTCTTTTGTTTTTAAATTTTGTAGCTTATTTAGCCAGTATGTAATACATGTGTGAGATAAATCTTTTGTAGAAATTGAGTTCCAACTCGACCAAGCATTTTTTTTATTTGGCATCAAATTTGTATCTGTGTGAAGATATGCAGTATTTGGAATATAAGAAAATTGTCTAAGAATTTTTTTTTCATCTATTGTTGGTTTATCAATAATATTTAAACTTTCATCTGCATGACAAGATAAAACAACATGATCGTAATCCCTTTGGTCGCCGTCATTTTGTGTGAAAATTCTTACATTATCCTCGCTTCTTACGATTTTTTTTATATTATAGTTTTTTAAATGATCTCCACTAATTTTTTCTAAGACTCTTGATACATAAGCTCTACTTCTATTTGTAACAGTATACCATTGAGGTCTATTTTTTAATTTAAAAAGCCCATGGTTATTAAAAAAATTTAAAAACAATTCAAAAGGTATGTCTCTTGCTTTTGAAATCGGCATTGACCAAATTGCTGCTACCATTGGAACAATATGGTAATTTATAAAATATTTTGAAAGTTTTGAATTATCTAAATAATTTCCTAAGGTCAAATTTTTCAAATCTTTTTTTAGTAAAATTGGTGCTGTTTTATAAAAAGATATAATTTCATAAATCATTTTAATAAAATTAAAATTAAATAAATTGTTTTTTCTTGCAAATAGAGCATTAAAACCTGTACCACCATATTCAATTGTAGAGTCTTTTACAGAAACTGAAAAAGACATATCGCTTTTTTCGTATGGAACTTTTAGTTCATTAAAAAAATTTATTAAATTTGGATAAGTTAATTTATTAAAAACTATAAATCCAAGATCTACAGGAACTTTTTTATCATTCTCATTTATGTCATATGTGTATGAGTGTCCACCAAAATGATCCTCTCTTTCAAAAAGATCTACTTTATATTTTTTTGATAAGTAATAAGCAGCTGACAGACCTGATATACCTGAACCAATAACTGCAATTTTCATTTAATATTTAAGCTGCATCTTCTTTATACTCTTGAAGAGTTGGACAAGAGCAAACTAAATTTCTATCACCAAAAACATTATCAACTCTTCCAACTGGTGGCCAAAACTTATTATCTTTCAAATATTCATTTGGAAATGCGGCTTCTTCTCTTTTATATAAGTGTTTCCATTCATCTGCGCTAAGCTCAAGATGTGTATGTGGGGCATTTTTCAAAGGATTGTCTTTTTTATCAAAACTACCATTATCAACTTTGTCAATTTCTTTTTTAATAGATATTAATGCATTACAAAAACGATTTATCTCTGCCAGATTTTCACTCTCTGTTGGTTCAATCATTAATGTTCCAGCAACAGGCCAGGACATTGTTGGGGCGTGATAACCGTAATCTATTAATCTTTTGGCAATATCTTCCTCTGAAATTCCCGATTTAGATTTTATTGGTCTAAGATCTATAATACATTCGTGTGCAACATTTCCATTTTTTCCTTTGTAGAGAACTTTATAATGATTAGATAATTTTTTTGATATGTAATTTGCGTTTAAAATTGCTACCTCAGATGCTTTTCTTAAACCTTCAGCTCCCATCATCTTTATATACATCCAGGAAATTGGTAATATACTCGCACTTCCCCATGGCGCAGCAGATACAGAGCCTAAACTTTTCTCGGATCTATTATTTTTAGTAATATTATGATTTGGTAAAAAATCTTTTAAGTGTTTTGCGCATGCGATTGGACCCATGCCTGGCCCTCCTCCTCCATGTGGAATACAAAAAGTTTTGTGTAAGTTAATATGACAAACATCTGGTCCAAATTTTCCGGGTTTTGCAATACCAACTAGTGCGTTAAGGTTTGCACCATCCATATAAACTTGACCGCCAGCTTTATGGACATAATCACAAATTTCACTAATTTTTTCTTCGAATACTCCGTGTGTTGATGGGTAGGTTACCATCAGAGCAGCTAGATCTTTTGAATACTTATTAACTTTATCTTTTAAATCTATTAAATCAACATTACCTTCATCATCACAATTAATAACTACTACTTTCATTCCACACATTTGTGCACTTGCAGGATTTGTACCGTGCGCTGATTCAGGTATTAAACATACGTTTCTATTTTTTTGATTATTGTTTAAATGAAACTTAC
>CAYOMB010000132.1:0-3449 GCA_964404955.1 uncultured Dehalococcoidia bacterium | reverse complement strand
AGCTTGCTCAAATGGGATCAGGTCTTGCATATATGACAGGAAGATCAGGAGATCCAATACGCGCTGGTGCAAGTATTATAGATATGGGTGCAGCTATGCATGGAATAATTGGTGTCCTTTCTGCCTTATATACTAGAAGTATTACCCAAAAAGGACAGGAAATTACTTCTGGGTTATTTGAAACTGCACTATTTTTTGTTGGGCAACATATGGCATCCAATCAACATTCAGGTAATACAAATGTTCCTCTACCAGAACGCCATCATGGATGGGGTGTTTATGATAAATTCCAATGTATTGATGGAGAATTAGTATTTATTGGTGTCACAAGTAATAATCAATGGAATACCTTTTGTCAAATATTAGAATTAGAAGAATTAGCAAACAATCATGAATTAGAAAATAATCCAGGAAGAATAGCAAATAGACCATTAATTCTTGAAACAGTAACTCCAATTATAGAAAATATGGAAAGTACCACAATTCTAGATCTGCTTAGAGAAAATGGTATCTCTGCTACACTTGTTCATACCCCAGACACAGTAATTAATGACCCACACGTAAATTCTGGAAAACGATTATACAAATTCACTTCTGATGGAAAAGATTTTTCCCTACCTAAATTACCCTATGAAAGTAGTGATTACGAATTTGATGAATCTTTACCTGCTCCTGACAAACCGGGATTACAAACAAATTCAATATTAAAAAATATCGGTTATTCAGATACCCAGATAAGTAAATTTTTTGACGACAATATTGTACAATAAGATTATGGATACCATAATCATAGATGTTAATATATTTGAAGAATTTTTAAATGATCTTTCTGAAGTATGGATAGAAAAAATAGCATTGAATTCTCTAAGTTTTGGTTTACTTTCATTAAATTCTGAATTCATTCTTGAATATCACTCTCTAGGAATTACTATAGCAGACGATACAACAATCCAGGTCTTAAACAATAACTATAGAGGGCTCGATGAAATTACTGACGTATTAGCATTTTCAGAAAATTATCCCGGTGAATATTATGGCGAAACTGAAAAAACGATAACCACTGCAGAATCTTTCCCCAATGAGACTGGATATGCTGGTGAAATCGTTTTATCATATCCGCAATGCAAACGACAAGCTGAGGAAAACAATATTTCTATCGATAAAGAATTAGCCACATTGATTTCCCACGGTATTCTTCACTTAATCGGATATGACCATGCTAATGAAGAAGAACTAAAAGTTATGGAAAAAATTCAATCTGATTCAACTAAACATTTATGGGATAATTAATTTAATATGAATAATTACGTTTTGTATAGAAAATGGCGCCCCAAAAGTTTTTCTGAATTAGTTGGCCAAACAGCAATCAGAAAAACTTTAGTAAATGCGATTTCTCAAAATAGAATTGCTCATGCCTACCTATTTAGTGGTCCTAGAGGTACGGGAAAAACCAGTACAGCAAGAATATTAGCTAAGGCAATTAATTGTAAAACTGAGAATATTGAAGATAGGTTGATTTGTAATACTTGTGAAAATTGTATCGATATTAATTCATCAAACTCTTTGGATCTTATAGAAATTGATGCAGCCAGTAACCGTGGTATTGACGAGATTCGAAGTATAAGAGACAAAAGTAATTATTCACCATCAAAAAGTATGTATAAGGTATATGTATTAGATGAAGCACATATGTTAACTAAAGATGCATCTAACGCTTTACTTAAAACATTAGAAGAACCACCTCCTCATGTAGTATTTATTCTAGCTACTACTGAAGCTGATAAAATGGAACCGACTATACTTTCAAGGTGTCAAAGATTCGATTTCAAAAAAATCGATACTACAGATACAGTGCAAAGACTTGAACAAATAGCGAATGATGAAAAAGTTAATATCTCTGAATCAGCAATCAAAAGAATTGCAGAAATATCAGAAGGAAGCTTGCGAGACGCAGAAAGTTTTCTCGAGCAAATAATACTATCAAATGATGAAGAATATATTGATACAGATCAAATTAATACAATCCTTGGAATTACTGATGTAAAACAAATAGAATTACTCAGAGAAGCAATACTTACAGGCAATATTAATCAAACAATTCAATTAATCAATACTAGTGTTAATAATAATACTAGTATTAAGCAATTACATAATAGTTTGATATTATCTTTTAGAGAATATTTAATTAATCTAGCTAATACATCAAATGTTAAAGATCAAATTTTGCATATAGCAAAGTGCCTTAAAATATTTGTAAATCTTGATTTCTCTAAATCATTGAATCATGCATCTAGTATTGAAATAGCAGCAATCGAAGCATCTATGTTAAGAGAAAATGAAAACTATATATCTCCCGAAGTTGCAATAAAGGAACCAAGTATAAATAAAAGTAAAATAGAATCTACTGAGGCTATAGAAAAATCAATGGATATAGATATAGAAACAATTAATACTGATAATCAAGATTCAAATGAAGCTAATGCTGATCTAGAAATGGAAAAACAACAAGAAATAGAAACAATATCAAAACAAAACCAGGAAATAGTAAGCGAAAATATAATAAAAAGTGAAGCATGGCAATTAGTGATTGAAAAGTTTGCAAAAATCAAAGGAGAGCGTTTTGCTATAGGTGCATTATTAAGAGATTGTAAAGAAGCATCTATTGATAATAACAATCTATATCTAAGCTTTGCGAGTAATTCAAATCAAGAACGTTTCGTAGGCGAATTAGAACATGGCAAAATCAAATTAGATTTGATCGAATCAATATCGCAATTTTTACAAATACCTAGGCTCAATGAAATTGTTTATAATGATGAAGGCAAGAATAATAACTCCAACAACAATAGTGTAAATTTATCAGTAATGAAAGCTCTGAATTGGGGCGGTAAAATTATTGAAGAAGAGGTAAAAAATGATGAATAAAAATATGCTTAAACAAGCACAACAACTCCAGCAAAAATTAATGGAAGAACAACAAAAACTTGAAACAGAAACTGTTACAGGTACTTCAGGTGGTGGAGCTATTCAAATAACTATTAATGGTAAATATCAAGTTACAGAAATAAAAATTGATCCTGAAGCAATTGATCCTGAAAATGTGGATATGTTAGAAGATTTAATTACTACAGGTTTTAATGAAGCTATTGAAAAAATACAACAATTAAGTGCATCTAGGCTAAATTCCTTAACAGGAGGATTTAAACTCCCAGGAATTTCTTAATAATTAAATTGTGAAAGTAAACTATTATGCAGATTCCTGAACAAAATCACTCTGTCAAAATAATTTCAAAACTTATTAATGAATTATCTAAACTACCAGGAATTGGGCCTAAAAGTGCTCAGAGACTGGCTTATCATTTTATAAAGTTGCCAAAATCTGAAGTACTCGAATTATCTAACTCTCTTATTGAACTGAAGGAAAAAATTATCTATTGTGATATTTGCCA
>CAYOMB010000131.1:0-3513 GCA_964404955.1 uncultured Dehalococcoidia bacterium | reverse complement strand
TTGCTCCAGATATAGCAGGATAAATTCGGCTACCATCTTTAGCTCTGGGGCTACCGTATTCTTCCCATATTTTTACCCTAGTTTGTGTGTAGTTCCAACGAGTTTGTCTTTCTTGAAAAATCGCATATGCAGAAGCAAGAAGAGGTGTTGCCTGGTAACCAGTTTGTTCTTCAAATGTCCAGTGATATTCCTGCGTTTCTGCTATAAATTTGTCTGTTTCTTCTTTAGTTGCCAAACCAGAATCAATGAGAGAAGTTTGGAAGGTTTTACCGTGACGGCTTTCCTCGTATCCCCATTGAATATATAGTTGGGCTGTGGTTAAGCTATTACCTGCAGCTTTTATCCCCCCAAAAACATAATCATCAACTATAGATTCCACACCCATAAATCCAAAAAGAATTTCCTTTGTGTCATCAGTGATCATATGACCATACTTTTCCATTTCATCACGTTCTTTTAATTTTTCAGGAAACCATAGACGGGTTTTAGCTGCTTTTTCGAAGTATATATCATAGTTTTCGCGAACTTCTTTTTGAACCGCAGCTTCTTTCCCTTCTCGTGTGAATGGTCCAGGGACAATAGTTACCAAGTAAAATTCTCCTATAATAATTTTTTTGTGAATTATATCACAAAAGGTTGTTCAAAACTATTTTTAATAATTTAGTGATCTCGTCATATAATTACAAGACATCTAAAGGTACAATTTATTATTACTGTTGTAAATATCTATCTACTGTTAAATCTCTGTAAGGATACGGTCGATTATGTTTTTCTGAGAGTTGAATTTGTTTTGATCGTTCTCTAGACCGATTTTTTTTATCTTGTGATAAGAATTCATAACATTTAGGGCACGATACATCTTTTTCATATTTATTAGTTTGTTTATCCTGCAAAGAAATGGGATTATTGCATCCCCGACATAGTTCATATGTTCCTCTTTCTAATTCATGTGTAACAGATACCCTGTTGTCAAAAACAAAACATTCGCCTTCCCAAAAGCTATTTTTTTTATCGATATCTTCTAAGTATTTTAATATTCCTCCGTTAAGTTGAAATACATTTTCAAAACCTTGTGATTTCATGTAATAAGATGCTTTTTCACATCGTATTCCACCTGTGCAAAACATAGCTATATTTTTGTCCTTAGAGTCAGATAATTTTTCATCTATATATTCCTTAAACTCAAGAAAGGATTCGGTATTGGGTTTTAAGGAATTATTAAATGAGCCAATGTCACTTTCATATTCATTTCTTACATCAATTACTATAGTCTCATTCTGTTTTATTAATTCATTCCATTCATTTGGTGAAACCATCTCTCCACGTGGATTACTAGGGTCTATGGATAAGCCAAGCATTGTGATGATTTCTTTTTTTTCTTTAACTTTTAATCTATAGAAAGGCATAATTTTCGCAAGGGAATACTTTCTATTTAGGTTGATAAAACCAAGATTGTTAATAAATTCGGTAAATTTATCAATTGATGAAATAAATCCTGCAAGAGTTCCATTTATACCTTCTGGTGCAACAATCACTGTTCCACGAATATTTTCTTCTTTGCAATAAGATTTAATTCTTTCAGTCATATAAGAAAGATCATCAATTTTAGCAAATTCATAAAATGCCATAATTTTGAATGAGTTATCCAATTACCTATCCATGTTAATTATTAAGTTTTATATATAGAAATATTCTAAAAGTATAATTCAGTTTTTTCCTACATGCTATAGTGTTTTTCTCTTGATTTTATGAAACTAGTTAAGCTAGACTAACCACACTCAACAAAGATAATAAAGTGAGGCATTCAATGACAAGTGAATATACAGTTCCATCGAATTGGGATACAGAAGCAGAAATAGTAATTGTGGGATTTGGCGGAGCTGGTGCAGCGGCATCAATTACAGCTAGTGATTTAGGAGCAAAAGTAATTATTCTGGAAAAAGCTCCACAAGGGAGACACGGCGGGAATACTAAAGTTGCGGCTCAAGGGTATCTAAATCCCGATTCAATTGAAGGGGCTGTAGCGTATCTTACAGCCATGTGTGGGCCATACGAAGTTCCAGAAGATATGGTTCAGGTTTGGGCTGAAGAGGTTTGTCAAAATAATGATTGGATATCCAGTATTGGTGGGGACCCTCAAGAGCACCAATTCCAGGTGGGAATTGAATATCCTGAGTTACCAGGTTCAGAATCCACTCATAAATTTCATCATGGAGATATTCTAGGATATTCAGAAACATGGAAATTTTTTGACAAGGCTGTTCAAGAACGACCGATTGAAATTCTTTATGAAACACCTGGAAAAGAATTAATTCAAAATGATATTACTAAAGAAATTATTGGCGTTAAAGCCATTCGTGACGGTAAACCATATTACGTCAAAGCTACTAAAGGAGTAATTTTAACTTGTGGTGGATTTGAAAATAACCAAGAAATGATTAGAAATTATCTTCCTGGAATCCCATATTGTTATACAAATGGATCTCCTTACAATGAAGGTGACGGTATCACTATGGCAATGACAGTTGGAGCAGAGCTTTGGCATATGAATAATTTTGCCGGTCCATCATTTGCATTAAAGGTTGATGAATTTCCAACAACATTTTCGATGCAAGCGTTACATTTTTCTAAAGAGACTCCAGGTGGAATGATCGTTATTGGATCAGACGGTGGAAGATTTTTTGATGAAAAATATAAACACAATCATGGAAAAGTAAAAAAGAATGGTGTATGGGCTCCAATGCCAACTCCATGTCCTTTGTATATGATTTTCGATCATACTTTACTTACTTCTGGTCCTTTGTATGACAAAGAACCTAGAAGTGCTTGGAATCCAATGGTCGATCAATATGACTGGAGTGATTCTAATGAAGCAGAACTTGCAAAAGGGTGGATAAAAAAAGCAGACACTATTGAGGATTTGGCAGACCAAATTAATCATGATCCTGCAGTCTTACAAGATACTATTAATAAATGGAATTACTCATGTGAACTTGGTGAAGACATTGAATATGGCAGAAAACTTATGTTAAATTCATTAGTTACTGCCCCGTTTTATGCAGTCGAGTTATCACCAACAATGCTTAATACTCAAGGTGGGCCAAGAAGAAATACTGATGCACAGATTATACGACCTGATGGATCACCTATACCTCGTTTGTATAGTGCTGGAGAACTTGGGTCTATCTATAGTTATCTTTATCAAGGTACTGGAAATATTGGAGAATGTTTTGCCTTTGGAAGAATTGCTGCACGAAATGCAGTAGCCGATAGTCCTTGGGGATAGTTTATTTTGAAAAGCGAGGGATAACATGACTAATAAATATACAGTTCCATCGAATTGGGATACAGAAGCTGAAGTTGTCATTGTAGGATTTGGTGGTGCTGGTGCAGCGGCATCAATTACAGCTAGTGATTTAGGAGCAAAAGTAATTATTCTGGAAAAAGCTCCAAAAGGAAAACATGGTGGAAATACCAAAGTTGCTGGTCAGGGCTATTTGAATACGGATTCTG
>CAYOMB010000130.1:0-3528 GCA_964404955.1 uncultured Dehalococcoidia bacterium | reverse complement strand
CCATAAATCTCCCATAATACCTCTATTTCTCAGTTACTGATAAACAGCCTATTGTGTCTTGTTGCAAATCTTTTTTACATAAGAATTTTTTCTCACTCGAGTGGAAATACATAGTTCTGTCTATTGTCAATGGTTCGGAAGGGATACCTTGCCATGCTTCATCAGAGCCATGTTTAACAGGAGAAAGCTCGACAGTATTACCAGATTGAAAAGAACTTAAAGAAATTTCCCATATATTACCCGAAATAGAATCAACAATTATCAAGGTGTCGTCCAATAATACCGGAGAACTTGTAATTAAAATATCTTCGCCAGCTTTCTGCCCTCTGTTTTTTAATTGAACTGATGTCATATTTTTCTTTCGTCCAGAAGTATCTATTTCAAATTGATACACTCTACCATTTGTAGTAACAGTATATATCTTACTATCACTAATCAATGAACCTGCCCAAAATCTTCCACTTGCTTTATTACTATCATCAAATAACGTAGTAATAATTGATCCATCTTTTTTATTAATTACATAAATATTTCTATCAAGAGAATTAACTATAAACATTCCAGACAATACAGATGGTTTAGAAATTAGAGCAGATTTATTTTCTGTTTGAAAGAAATTGGCATTGGGTATTTTAGTACTCCCGTCATAAACATCCAATGCATATACCGAGCCATCTAATGAAGATAAATAAACCTTACCAGCATCAACCAGAGGTGAATCATAAATTGAACCTAATACTGACTCGGGTTGGCATATACCAGTCGTAACTTCTCCGTTATAACACCACTTTATATTTCCAGTATCAATATTAATTGCAATAATAAAACCTTTAGATGTCCCCATCAATGCTAATCCATCATGGATAGTAATATCCCCAATCAAGGTATCAGGCTGGTGTCTGGGTCCAAAACTTAAAAAACTAAAAAAACCACCACCAGAATTATCTTTCGATAACGGATCTATAAAATTACACCACTTCAAGCTTAAATCAGGATATTTCAGTCCCACTACTAGGCCGCTATAATATCCAACAACTAATGTACTATTATTATCGCTATATGCAGGTGTACTATAAATAGCATTTCCTGCCTTGTCTAAATAGTCGGAATCGCAATTCTGATGACTTTCCTCAGGTGAAAATTTTGCAGCAGGTCTTTGATTTTCAGATTCTCCACTAACAGGGAGTAAATTAGTGTCAGCAACAAAAACCATACCTTTTTCAGACATACTTATAATGGAATCTTCTACTAAAATTGGGCTTGCCCAGCCATAATCTGCAGAGAATCTATCACTATCACAACCTGATAAAATCACTACTGAAATTATCATCAAATAGGTTAATATGTTTTTCTTTTTAAGCATAGTTGAAAGGTTTAAATTCATTGTGTTACTTCGGAATTGGATCATATCCTTTTCCGCCTAATGGGTTACATCTTAATAGTCTTTTCACTGTCAATAAAATGCCTTTAAATGCCCCAAATTTTTTTATAGCTTCAATAGAATATTCAGAACATGTGGGTTCATATCTGCACACTGAAGGTAAATATGGTGATATTCCTTTTTGATATACCCTAATTATTTTTATTACTAATGATGCCAATTTATTTCACTTATCATTTATAAGTTCATTGTAGTAATTCCAACTTACTACAAATTTTTTTGAGATCTTCCATTAATTCATCATAACTGGTATTTTTTATACCTACTTTTGCTACGACAACTATGTCCCACCCTGGTTCCAATTTAAAATCACCAATTATATTTTTTAATCTTCTTTTTACCAAATTTCTAGAAACCGCAGTGCCTATCCTCTTGCTTATTGAATATCCAACCCTTGTAGTTGTTTGAAAGTTTCTCTTAATCTTTACTCTCATATATCTACTAGAATAACCATAATTAAGACTATGGACAGATTTAAACTCCACCGTTTTTTTTATGGTCTTGTACATAAAATACCAATAAGTAAAATTATTATACGAAACAATACAGGATTGACTAAGTGGGGCTATACAGTAAGCGAATGACGACCCTTAGTGCGTCGACGGCTCAATACAGCTCGACCACCCTTGGTGCTCATTCTACTTCGAAAACCATGCACTCTAAGTCTTCTACGTTTTTTTGGTTGATAAGTTCTCTTTGGCATAACAAAATAACAAAAAATAAAAAATTTACCAACGGATTATAGTTTCTATATATATATTATGTCAATTAATGTAACATGGTATCTCTTGTGAATTTCGAAATCATTTACATAAATATAAGTTGAAATGGCATCAAAAACAAAAAAAAGAATAGATTTTCTTATTCATGAATTGAATTTTGCAAATTCTAGATCTCACGCACAAGCTTTGATTATGGCAGGAAAAGTTTACGTTAATGATCAAAAAATAACCAAACCAGGTTCATTATTTGACCCTGCTATTTCTACGATCAGAGTCAGTCAATCAAAAAAGTTTGTCAGTCGAGGTGGAGAAAAACTCCAACACGCCTTAGATACTTTTCATATAGACGCATCAGAAATTATAGCTCTTGATATTGGATCATCTACAGGCGGATTTACTGATTGTTTACTACAAAATGGCTCATCCAAAGTTTATGCTGTAGATGTTGGTAAAAACCAGTTAGATTACAAACTACGAATAAATCCAAAAGTTGTAACAATGGAAGGAATTAATGCAAGACACCCATTTGATTTAGACGAAAAAGTAGATTTAATTACCATGGATGTTTCATTCATTTCTGCACGTCTATTATTAAAAAGTATTTCTCGCCATTTAAAAATTCACGGGTCGATAATATGGCTCCTAAAACCTCAATTTGAAGCTAAAAAAGAAGAAGTTGGAAAAAAAGGAGTTATAAAAAATTACCAAACACATTCACTAATTATTGGACGATTAACAAACTGGCTGGTAAATAATCAATTTACTATTAAAAATATCACCTCGTCCCCAATAAAAGGGCAAACTGGGAATAAAGAATTCTTAGTAAATTTAAAACTTAATGAATACTTTCAACCCGATGTTTGATTTCAAAAATAAAGTTAAATAATTTATCAAGAGTATCTATATTTGTATGATTATAAACCTTGCAATTTAAACTCCTATTTTTAACTCTAATATCAAATTCTTTATTACTTTCCAATATATACTTTAAGGAGTTTATTGTTTGATCAAATCGAATATGATATGTATTTTCATTTAATATAATAGAATTAATTCCACATTGAAAACTCATTAATCGAAGACGTGCTACCGTAAATAAATTCTCAAATTCTGTAGGAATTTGACCATACTTATCAATAATTGAGAGTTTAAGTTCATGTAATTCTGAACTATTTTCAACTTCTGCTAAATCATTATAAAGTGAAATACGTGTAGAAACTTCCGGAATAAATTCCGTAGGAATTAATGCATTTAAGTTTAACTTCAAATGTGGGCCTTGTTGTCCTGTATCTTCAAATAATTTTGTGTCCTTACTATCAACTAGTTCTTGTCCTTTTACTTTTTTCATTGCATGAGAAATCATTT
>CAYOMB010000129.1:0-3530 GCA_964404955.1 uncultured Dehalococcoidia bacterium | reverse complement strand
GTAGAGATGATTGATAAAATTATTTCTTCGCATTGATCTAACTGGTATGATGTTATTTGGAGGGAATATGGCAATTGATAAAGAAACAGTCGAATATGTATCTAGGTTGGCAAAAATTAGACTTAATGCAAAAGAGTTAGGTGAATATACCAATCAACTTGACGATATTTTAGATCATATCAAAGTACTAGAAGGTGTTGATACCAAAGATGTGGAGCCTCAGTATGGGATTTTACAGACAGTTATGCGCGAGGACAAAATTGCCGATTCATTAGACCATTCACAAGTTTTGCAAAATGCCCCTGATGTTGAGGATGAATATATTAAAGTAAAGCCAGTATTAGAATAACTAATAATTTGAAAGATAAAAAATATGGATCTAGAACTACAAAATATGACTATAAAACTTGCACGGAAATTGCTTGATGAAGGCTCCATTTCCGCTAAGGAATTAACTCAATTATATCTTGATCGTATAGGAAATACAGAAAATGTCATTCAAAGTTATGTGACAATAGATGGTGAAAAAGCTTTAAAACAAGCTGAAGACGCCGATGAAATCATTAAATCAGGCAAGGCATCTTATTTAACAGGTATTCCCTTACAGATTAAAGATAATATGTGTACAAAGGATACTTTAACAACGTGTTCTTCTAAAATGCTTGAAAATTTTATTCCTCCATATGATGCAACTGTTGTGAAGAAATTAAGAGATGAAAATGCGGTTTTTCTTGGTAAAGGAAATTTAGATGAATTTGCTATGGGTTCATCTACAGAAAACTCGGCATTTAATACAACAAAAAACCCTTGGGATGTTACAAAAGTCCCAGGTGGAAGTAGTGGTGGGCCAGCTGCTGCTGTTGCTGCTTCTCAAGCGATAGCTTCTCTTGGATCGGACACCGGTGGTTCAATTAGGCAACCTGCATCGCTGTGTGGTGTAGTTGGTTTGAAACCGACATATGGTCTTGTTAGTAGATTTGGTCTTATAGCATTTGCATCCTCCCTAGACCAAATTGGACCAATAACAAAAGATGTTACGGATTGTTCAATACTTCTCAATTCTATAGTTGGTAATGATAAAAATGATTCAACTTCTTTAAAATATGATTCTCCAGACTATTATAAAAATTTATCGGAGGATATATCTAATTTGAAAATAGGTGTTCCAAAAGAATATTTTGTATCCGGTATTGATAATAAAGTCAGAGAATCTGTTGAAACCGCAATTCAACAATTAGAATCTCTTGGAGCAAAGGTTGACCGGGAAGTATCTTTACCCTCAAGCGAATTGGCATTAGCAGTATATTACATTATTGCTCCATCAGAATGTTCTTCAAACCTTTCAAGATTTGATGGTGTAAAGTATGGATTTCGGTATAAAGAGGGTGATTCTATGTGGGAAGAATTAGAAGTCACTCGTCAATTAGGATTTGGGCCAGAGGTAAAACGAAGGATTATGTTGGGTACATATAGTTTATCCTCGGGGTATTATGATGAATATTATTTAAAGGCCCAAAAAGTAAGAACAGTGATTATAAATGAATTTGAAGAAACTTTTAAAAAATATGATTTATTAGTAACTCCTACATCTCCTACTACTGCATTTGGAGTAGGAGAAAGAACAGACAATCCTCTTCAAATGTATTTAAGTGATGTTTGTACTGTTCCTGTAAACATTGCTGGACTTCCTGCAATTTCTGTACCTTGTGGATTTTCGGATGGGTTGCCAATTGGTTTGCAAATTATTGGACCAAAATTTGGGGAACAGAATATTTTAAACCTTGCATATGCTTTTGAGAAAAGTACTGAATGGCATAAATATAACCCAAGAATCGAGTGATTTATGTTTATGTTAGTAAAAATTGAATTACAGAATTTTAGTTTATGGAAGTCAATTTGGGATAAAGAAAAGACTGTACGAGAATCATATGGTTGTGTCAGTGAAAAAATATTTCGTAACTCAATAACAGATAAAGAAGTATTTATATTAACTGAATGGGAAGATATTGAGGACGCTCAAGAATTTGGTATGTCTGATGATTTACGGAAGTCTTTAGGCAAGTCGGGTGGACTTGGCAGACCAGAGGTTTCTTTCATTGACCAGATTTCCTAATATTGTTTTTACTGATACCATTTTTCATTTTCTGTCATTTTTAGAAATACATTTAGTAACTCTTCACTAGAGCATAATAATCCCTTAGTGAGAAGATTGGCTTGTTTTAATGTTGATTTATCAAGGGTAATTCCATTACTTTCTGTTACTAATAATAATCCAGCAGCTATATCCCAAGGTTTAAGAGAATGATGTAAAAAAATATCGATTCGACCTGACGCAGCATATGCCATTCCTAATGCTGCTGAACCAAATATTCTTAAACATTGCATAGTAGGAAAAAGGTTTTCAATAAGTTTGAAAGCAAGCATAGCCTTTTCATCTACCTGGCCTATATCTAATCCAATTATAAAATCTCCTGGATTTGTTTTTGTGCTAACTTGCATTGCTTTTCCATTAAGAGTAGCTCCTTGATTGGATTGGGAAAAAAATAGCTCATCTCGTATTGGATCATATATTGCTCCAACAACCGGGTTGTTACCTTGAACTAAACCAATTGATACACAAAAATGCGGTATACCTGCAGCAAAATTTCTTGTACCATCAATGGGGTCAATAACCCATCGCAATTCATCAGAAATTATATTACCGCCATATTCTTCACCAAGAATTTCGATGTCAGGAAAATATTGTTTCAATCTTTCTCGGATTAAAGTTTCTGAAGCTAAATCTATATTTGTAACTGGGTCTGATGGGCTCTTATAGGATATTTGTTTTGTAGTATAAAATCCCTCTTTAACCAATTCTCCAGCTTCTGTAATTATAGATGTAAGAATTGGCTGGATCTCGGTGTCATTCATGTTATTAAAAATCAATATAATGTCCCTTTAATATTATTAAATTTCTGTAGAAATATTACTTCGTAAAACTATACATAGTATACAGAATAACATTGTTTAATATCTATTTTGTAATAAAAAGTGTAACTCACGAATATTTATTGTCGTGCTTTTTGGGGTTTATAATGCCTATTATTCTTTTTTCACAGCAATCAACATCATTTTATGTAAATATAGAATTATTTCTATACAGATGATTTTTTAAGAAAAATTATTTAAGTATATATATGTACTAATTCTAAGTTACTGAGATTGATAGTTGTATGCATGTAGAAATATTCTAAAATCTACGAGAAACAACTTTTAGTAATAAATCCTTATATCTCGACATGGCACACTTTTGACACATATTGCTGTCGATTTTGTTTTCCAGAATTTATATCTTTTTAAGATAAATTTATTCAATTGATATAAATAAAGGATGTTGGATATTATAAATTGTCGTTATTTACAAATGTATACAAATATATTTTTTTGTTTAATTGATAATTCTTAATATAAATTGACCTAATCCGTACACTATGAATACAATGCATAATGATATTGGTATAGTAAATACTAATCCGCTTCCACCTTCT
>CAYOMB010000128.1:0-3569 GCA_964404955.1 uncultured Dehalococcoidia bacterium | reverse complement strand
ATACTGATGATGATTTATGGTTGATACCTACTGCAGAAGTACCTCTAACTAGTATACATCATGACGATATTCTTAATGGTGATGAACTTCCAAAAAATTACGTCGCATATTCTCCATCTTTTCGAAAGGAAAAAACATCTGCAGGAAGAGACACCCGTGGTATTAAACGAGTTCATCAATTTAATAAAGTTGAGTTATATAAAATTGTTTCGCCGGAAACTTCTAAGTCTGAATTACATAATCTTATAAATATTGTTGAAAATCTTTTACAAGAATTAGGTTTGCATTACAGATTACTTGAATTATGTTCAAGTGATATCGGTTTCCAATCAGCACAAAGTTTTGACCTTGAGGTTTGGGCACCAGGTTCCGAAGAATGGTTAGAAGTGAGCTCTTGTTCCAACTGTCTTGATTTTCAATCTAGAAGAGCAAATATTAAATTTAAACGCGAACAGTCAAGCCGAACTGAATATCCCCATACTTTAAATGGATCTGCGCTTGCTCTACCACGTATTATGATTTCTATTTTGGAAACTTATCAGCAAATTGATGGAACAGTTGTTATCCCTAAGGTATTACATAAATATACTGGGTTTACAGAAATTAAACCTCAAAACTTATAAAACCAGTAAGATGAATGAGTTCTTATCTGCAACCTGTACTATCATTCTGAAAATAAAGAGTTAATATATGAAGTATATCTAGACGATATATAACGTTTGTTTATGTGAAAACTTACTTGGTTTTCTATCTACAAAATGAGGATAAAAGTGATTATAAGTAATTTAAATAGAATAAAAGTTGTTGCTCACCGAGGTGGAAGATTTGACGAAGAAAATACTTTAGCCAACTTCAAAAAAGCATTAAATTATGCTCAAATTTATCCAGATATTAATTTCATGATTGAGTTGGATGTCCAATCTCCAAAATCAAACAAAGACGGTTCCAATGGTAATTTAGTTGTTATTCACGATAGTACCGTTAATAGAACTACATTTGGCAGAGGACTTGTTGCATCATATACTCAAAATGAATTGACATCCTTGCCTATCAGAAAACTAAACCAAAGAAGAGTTTCAATAAAAGACGATAGTATTTCTACACCAAGTAATTTACCTCTATTATCTATATCAGGTTCAGATCGCAGAATTCCACTACTTCAAGAAATACTAGAAATTACTGAAACAGTTAATATAAATAGGCTAAATAATAATATAATTCCTGTAGGTGTTGGCATCGATTTTACACATGTAGCTAGCAGATTTGAACGTTTTAAAGATCATGTTTTATACCCCTTCCTTGAAAAACTAAATCCTGGCAGTCAATTAGATAAAGTATCTCCACCTACAAAACTCCTTGAACAATTAGCATTAGAGATATCAGATAAAAAAAGATTAACTCCTATTGAATTAATTTGCCAGGGAATATATTCCGGTAGAAATTTATCATTATTAATTAAATTAATCGAAAAAATTAATGGTCAGTTTCATCTGGCAATACAAGCTTCAACATCACATTTTCCAGCTGATATTATAAGTTTAAAACGATCCCTAGATATTGGTACAAAAAGCCTTTCTGAATTAATTGAATCAAAAAGATTTACTGTTAACTACAACCATAAATGGGATAGAAGAGCTTTTTGGTTTAAACATGTTGCTCGTATTTTTGGACTTAGAATTAATGATTTATATTCCCTTCTACCAAAAAATGTTGCTCTATCAAATAAACAAGCAATGGGAATTGCAAGTGATCAAGGATTTTTGACTGGTTTTTGGACAGTAAATAAATCAAAACATATTGAAAAAGCTATCAAATATGGCACTAATTCGATTACTACCGACTTTCCAAATAAAGCTATTAAAATAATTCATGCGATGAAGGCTGAAAATCTTGCAAAAACTAATCCTACAATATCCCAAATAGATAGTAGAATGCCAATTGCAAGGAGTGTAATCCCACAATCTAATCAATCTGAAGCTGAATTAATTTCAGGGGATTAATCCCAAGGATTATCGGCTACTGCATTTCGTGCAGCAATTCTTCCAAAGGCAAAACATTCTCCAATATTTCCAGTACCTTGATAAAGATAACTATAGATAGACCCAAGTTCTCCAGCACTATACAAACGAGGTATAGGTGATCCATCAGGTCGTATAATCTGTGCATCAGTATTTCTTCTTGGCCCACCTTGAGTATTAAGCATTGTTGGTGATAACTCGACTGCATAAAACGGGGCAGTAACTAATGAATTTAACATAAGTTTTCTGCCATATTCAATGTCTTCACCAAGTTCACATGAGTAATTCCATTTATTAATAGTATCTTGTAAGACTGCAGGATCATGATTAATTTGGTCTGCCAAATCCTCAATAGTGTCTGCTTTTTTTATCCACCCTTTTGCAAGTTCTGCTTCATTAGAATCACTCCAGTCATATTGATCGACCATTGGATTCCAAGCACTTCTAGGTTCTTTGTCATACAAAGGACCAGAAGTAAGTAAAGTATGATCGAAAATCATATACAAAGGACATGGAGTTGGCATTGGAGCCCATACACCATTCTTTTTTACTTTTCCATGATTGTGTTTATATTTTTCATCAAAAAATCTTCCACCGTCTGATCCAATAACGATCATTCCACCTGGAGTCTCTTTAGAAAAATGTAACGCTTGCATCGAAAATGTTGTTGGAAATTCATCAACCTTTAATGCAAATGATGGACCGGCAAAATTATTCATATGCCAAAGCTCTGCTCCAACTGTCATTGCCATAGTGATACCGTCACCTTCATTGTAAGGAGATCCATTTGTATAACAATATGGGATTCCAGGAAGATAATTTCTAATCATTTCTTGGTTATTTTCAAATCCACCACAAGTTAAAATTACTCCTTTAGTAGCTTTGACGTAATATGGTTTACCGTCACGAATGGCTTTAACGCCAATAATTTCTTTAGTAATATCATTTTGAATTAATTCTTTTCCAGGTGTTTCATAAAGAATTTCAATCGGTCGTTCTTGTGCTGCCTGGTCAAAAAATTTCCATGTTTCTGAATATCCTAAAATATCTCCATTATGAAATTTATGGACTGTATCCGAACCTGGTAATTCTGGATATTCAATTCCTACCTGAAATTGGTGCTCTTGAGGGTCTCCACCAATGCTGGATACCCACTCATTATTTTTTGAAACCTCTTCAGCCCAAACCTTGATCATATCTTTAGGTACTTCATAATATCCACACATAGCTGTAAGGTAATCAATAGAATCTTGCACAGAATCCGTATTCAAATAGCCCTGACCAGCAACTTTGGTATTTCCACCATGTTTCCCTTTTGGAGCTTTTTCTAGAATAATAACCTTCGCACCTAAATCGCTAGCAGTAATTGATGCCGCTGCACCAGCACCACCAAATCCTACAATGACGACTTCAGCTTCTGTATCCCAGTTTGATGGAACTGTATATTTATTAGTCATTTTACCCCTCACTTTTCAAAACAAACTATCCCCAAGGATTATCGGCTACTGCATTTCGTGCAGCAATTCTTCCAAAGGCAAAACATTCTCCAAT
>CAYOMB010000127.1:0-3584 GCA_964404955.1 uncultured Dehalococcoidia bacterium | reverse complement strand
AATTACTGCTCTTATTCCAGTTATATTTGGGATACTATTGCTTATATGCTATGTAATTTCTTCCAACAAACCAGAATTAAACAGAATTGTTGCCCATATTGCTGTTCTATTAACATTTATCATTCTTCTAGCCCTGATTGGAATGAGGTTACCAAAATCGCTTGATGACGGAGGATTAGGCTTACTACGGCTCCTCGTGATGATAGGTACATCTACTCTTGCAATAGGATTATTTGTAAAAAGTTTTATCGATGTAAGAAGAAAGTAAATTAATTTTTTGGTAATTTGTATTCAAGAATTAATATAATACGATGATAGAAGCATACCTATCCCTTTTTGGTTTTATGATTTTAATGGTAGGAACACCTGGTCCTGCAAATTTACTTGCTATGCTTGGTGGTTCACAAATAGGATTGAAATCATGCAGTGGATTCCTACTAGGCCTTGCAGTTGGAAAAATACCTCTCAATATTCTCATCGGATTTGGATTTGGAGTAATCCTCTCTGAGAACACAACACTATTTCAAATATTCAAATATATAAGCGCTGTTTATATGATCTATCTTGCTTCGCAATCTTGGAATACTAAGCCCGTTCAATCAGACAATATTCAAAGATCAAACCAATTTGATTTTAAACATGGGGTCATTGTTCACCCTTTAAATCCCAAAGCATGGGTAATGTCTGCTCTTGCATGGAGCAACTTTGCACCTGCTATAGGCTCTTTTCCTACTCAATTAGTAAGTGTTGTCTTTGGTTTTGCTGTATGTCAGTTAACACTCACAAGCCTTTGGTGTTGGGGAGGCAGTATACTTGGTCGTTCCTTACCAAATAATCAAAAACTCATGAGAAGCATGATAATACTAACCATCTTAGTAGTATTATGGGCAATATCTTCTTAAAGGTAAAAAAATCTTACCCATCTATTTCTGAAAAAACCCTTTGAGCAATTCGGAAACATTCAACTCCAACAGGCATACCACAATAAATTGAAACATGATGCAAAATCGATTGGATTTCTTCTCTTGTTACTCCATTATTTAATGAACCACGAAGATGTAATTCCCACTCAGTCATTCTGTTTAATGCAGCAATCATTGCTAAGTTAAGCATTGATCTTGTTTTTGGATTTAATGTTTCATCACCCCATCCAAATCCCCAGGCAAATTCAGTTACTAATTCTTGAAATGGTCTATTGAAATCAGTTGCTTGTGCAAAAGATCGTTCAACATATTCTGCACCTAATACTGATTTCCTTTTTGCTAATCCTTTTTCAAAAAGCTCCTTATCCATATGTCTCCCTTCATTAAAATAAGAAAATGCCCAGAAAATTCTGGGCATTTTTTTAAAACCTATTTAGTTATTAAATTACTCTTCTCTAAGATATGTAAATACGCCTGTTACTACTATGGTAATCATCATTGATATCCAAACAAGAAACATAGCATCAGCATCATATCCAATAATCGATGTACCAACTGTACCAAGAAGACCGGTAATAATTAAAAGTATTGCTACAACTATATTCCAATTTTTCTGGATAATCATACCAAGGCCAATTAATATAAATCCTAAAAATCCAGTTATAGTACCAATGGTTCCAATACCTTGGGATGCTACAAATAATGTTGCGCCTGTAGATACTCCAGCTGGTCCAGCTGCAGCCGGATCTCCTGCAGCAGCAGCGGCTGCCATACCAGTTGCAGCAGAATCAGCTGCAGCAGCCCATAAACTATTTTCTACTACAAATGCAACAAACAAACCAATAATTAGGAAAAATCCCATATTAGCTAACCCTGCTCCACTTCCTCCTGCCATGGTACTACGGACATAGCCAAATCCTGAAAACATAATTCCCATAAATATTGTAACTATGACCATTCCTGTACCAACATTTGATGAATTTTCACCCAATGTCATTGTAAATGCAAGTATATCGGATGCCTGCGCATCAACCCCACTTAACAGTATCAAAAATGTCGAAAACATTAAAATAGGAGCAAGAAATAATGAAATAGCCGCTATATTCTTTTCAGAACCCATACACACCTCCTGGGTTTATATTTAACTGCAGGGATTGTATATGAAAAATAAATATAAAGCAAAAATATTACAATTATTGATGATTCAGTAACAGAATCGTTAATAATGAATAATATCCACTAAAAATTTAACAATATTTATAAATAATTAGAATATTGAGCAATTTATCGTATTATTGTAGTTAAATTGTGATGTAGAACACAATATTTCTGCTATATTCCAAAGAGTCGAGACTATATAAATTTTAGAGACTACACTAAAAATGCATATTTTTTCAGCAATATTTAATTCCTATTTATCTTTTTCTATTAACAGATCCTTTATATCCATATGTTGCTGTCTATGCTGTTGTCTTCTTTGTTGTAGAGATCATAAGGTCTCTTCTAACTGGGAGGTGCAGATGAAATAATTTTGCTTAAGAATCACCGACTTAGTAGAGACCTCAAAAGAGGTCTTTTTTTTTACTCAAAAAAGGAGGAACAAATGTCAGTTATACTACAAACATTACTCTATCCACATCATGGACGATGGACTGAGGTAATCAATGATGTTATTACTTTACGAGAAGAAGAAAATCTAAACACTAACGTGAGTGTTTCTCTTGCAATGCCATTAATTGCTAACCGCCATATTGCAGTAAATGGTGTTTTTCAAAATCCTGATGAACTTGAAGAACGAATGGGACAAATCACTCCTGAATTTAACGCTAAACATGCTCAGATTCATGCTAAATGCTCGGATGTCAAAAGAAATATACTTATTGTGAATGAAATGTCAGAGGGAGCTCCAGAAAATCCAAAATTTATTGCTAGACGCACATTTATAGCAAAGCGAGGGAAACGTGATTCATTATTAGAATATTTAAAAGAAGGACGAGCAAATCAAGAACAAAAACCATTAGTAATGATTCCTTTAGGTGGTGATACTGACGTCATTAGAATGTCTCTCTATTTTGCCTCTCTCAGCGATGTAGTTAATGCATATGAAAGAACTATAGGACCTGATAATTCAGGAGTTAGAGCTAAAATTGCTGATCTCACAGAAAAGTCATACATATCTTTACATCGAGTAATTTCTAGAGCTCAAAATTAAACATATAACGGGGGGAGGAAGAAAATGGGACATTATTTATTACAAGGATCATACTCAGCAAACGCATGGGCTGCACAAATAGCTAATCCACAAAATCGGTTAGAACAAGTCTCAAATATGCTTGCGCCATCAGGTATTAATATAGTTCAAGGATTTGCTGCATTTGGTGAACATGACCTAGTTTTACTTATTGAAGCACCTGATGACAAAACCATGGCTGCAGCATCAATAACTATTGGAAGTACTGGAGCGGTAACAAATCTAAAAACGACACCATTAATGCCAATAGAAGATTTAGTAGATTCATTAAAAATTGCACAGGGAGTTGCTTACACTCCACCTACAGGTTAATTTTGCCTATCACCTCTTTTATTAGAACACTTTATGGATAGGATTAACTCCTAAAGTGTTCTAATTTAAAATAAAATGTTTTTAATATATAAACTGTA
>CAYOMB010000126.1:2317-3603 GCA_964404955.1 uncultured Dehalococcoidia bacterium | reverse complement strand
ATGCTATTTACTGATAAAAAATTATGCGATGAATTTTTTATGCTCAATTTACATCCAGCTCCACCAAAAGGGCCTCATGGAACTTGGCAAAATATTATTGAAGATCTCATCAAAAATAAATACTTATTTGCAGGGGCACAAATACAAAGAGCTACCACAAATCGAGATCAAGGACCAATTATTAGTTACTGCACTTTCCCAATTACTAATAATGAGATTTATGGCAATTTATGGACTAATATAGATACAAATAGTGATATAAATCGATCGGAATTATTCCAACAAATTAGAAATGATATTTTAAAGAGAGAGCCTCATCTATTGGTTGAAACATTAAAATCATTAGTTAGTAAGGAAATCATATTACAGAGAAATAAAATTTATAATAGTATTTGTTTGAACGACAAAATTGAAAAATATATCAACATTAATTAAGCGACATTACGTCCTAGAATGGGTATGTCTGTTTTAATCACCAAATCATTTTCATCAAGTAATACTATTCCATTAGATTTTCCAGTAACAGCACCTGAGTAAACTAGACATTTTTTTACATTACTCAAAGATGGAATATGGTACATCAAATCTAAAAGAGTATCCTCTAAAATCGATTTCAATGCACGGGCTCCTAATTTTGATTTGATAGCTTCTGCAGCTACAGTATCGAAAAACTTACCTCGAAATTCCAATGATACATTTTCCAAAGCAAAAAGATATTTATATTGATCAATAAGAGAATTTTTAGGTTCAGTGAGTATTCTTACCAAATCTTTTTCGGATAAAACATTTAGCCCTACTGCAACAGGAAGTCTGCCAACAAATTCTGGTATAAAACCATAAGATACTAAATCATCAGATGTAACATTTTGTAATTCTTCGTTTATAGATCTTTCTCTTCTAAAACCCAAAGAATTTCTACGATTTTGCTGTCTTGCATTAACTATATCCGTTAATCCTTCAAAACTACCACCACAGATAAATAAAATTCCTTCAGTATTCATTTGAATAAACTCTTGCTGAGGATGTTTTCTACCACCTTGAGGAGGAACATTTGCAATAGTTCCTTCCATGATTTTTAGTAACGCCTGCTGTACGCCTTCACCAGAAACATCCCTGGTTATTGAGGGATTAGAATCTTTTCTAGTGATTTTATCTATCTCATCAATATATATAATTCCAGATTCAGCTTTGCCTATATCAAAATTTGAATTTTGTAATAAGCGCAATAGAATATTTTCCACATCTTCGCCAACATAACCTGCTTCAGTTAATGACGTTGCATCACA
>CAYOMB010000126.1:0-2217 GCA_964404955.1 uncultured Dehalococcoidia bacterium | reverse complement strand
TATTTTCCACATCTTCGCCAACATAACCTGCTTCAGTTAATGACGTTGCATCACAGATACAAAAAGGAACATCAACCAGATTCGCAAGGGTTTGTGCAATTAATGTTTTGCCTGAGCCGGTAGGGCCAAATAACAGAATGTTATTTTTTTGGATTTTTAAATTATTTTCTTCCTGATTCTCTCGGATGCGCTTGTAATGATTATAAACTGCAACACTTATAATTTTCTTAGCTCTCTCTTGACCTATTACGTATTCATCCAAAAGATTATGCATCTTTTTTGGAGGAATTATATTGAAACTATTAGTAGTATTGGTTATCTCTACAGAGTCTTGATCTTCGGGAAATAACATTTCGTGAGAAAGCAAAACACATTCATCACAAATCAAAGAATTATCTAAACCTTTTACTAAATTTTTTGTATCTTCAGACTTACGACCACAAAAAGAACATTCCATACATTACCTCTAGATTACTCTTTTTCAGAAAGACTAGCCAAAACCTCATCAACCAATCCGTATTCCTTTGCTTGCTCTGCATTAAGATAATAGTCACGATCTGTATCTTGCTTTATCTTTTCATAATCTTGGCCTGTTCTTTCGTGAATAATTCCTCGAATAATTTCCTGAACTCTAAGAATTTCACGCGCAGCTATTTCTATGTCTGATGCTTGTCCTTGTGCACCACCAAGCGCTTGATGCATATGTATTGTTGAATTAGGAAGAGCAAATCGTTTTCCAGCAGCTCCTGAACATAATAAAACCGTCCCCATACTTGCAGCCATACCGACACAGATAGTAGAAACATCAGGTTTGATCAAATTCATAGTGTCATAAATAGCTAAACCAGAACTAATTACACCCCCAGGACTATTAATATACAAATTGATATCTTTATCTGGGTCTTCTCTCTCGAGATAAAGTAATTGTGCTACTATTAGGTTTGCTACTTGGTCATTTATTTGTGTGCCTAAAAATACAATTCTTTCTCTTAATAACAATGAATAAATATCAAATGCCCTTTCACCTCTTGCAGAAGTTTCAATCACCATGGGAATTACATTTTTATTATCTGTATTTTCATTAATACCGTTAATGTCATATAACATATAGTTCTCCTTATTTTGATGCTTTTGGCTTAGTAACTTTTGCCTTAGCTTTTGTTGCTTTTGGTTTGGTTGTTTTTTTCTCTTTTTTTGGAGAATCATTTTCTCCCTCAGCGATTGTAATGAGTCTTTCTAATGTTTTTCTTCTTGTTAACATACTTCTTAAATTATTTCTAGATTCTTCTGTAGAAAACGTTTTTTCTATTTCTTCTTTTCTTTCAATAGATGCCTCTACAGCATCACTAATTTCTTTATCCAAGTCTTCCTCTGTAATTGAAATCCCTTCCAATTCTGCAAGAGTTTCTAGAGCATAGGTTGTAGTAAGACGATCTGTTGCTGATTGTTTTGCCTCTTCCTGAAATTCTTCAGGTTGTTTCCCAATGATAGATAAATATTGTTCTAGGTTAACTTTATTTTGTTTTAATGTTTCTGCTTGGTTATCAATGATCGCTTGAGTTTCTTGATCTATTAAAATAGGAGAAGCTTCCAATGTAGCTCTATTTTTTAACTCTTCTAAGATTTTATTTTCATATTCTCTTTGAGCTGTTGTATTTGCATTTTCAAACAAATTATTTTTTATTTGTTCTCTTAATCCTTCTACACTATCGAACCCATCTCCAATGCCCTTAGCAAATTCATCATCTAATTCTGCTAAGTCTTTAGCTTTTACATCTTTCAAAGTAACAGTAAATTCACATTCTTTTCCTGCAACTTCCTTGTCTTCATATTCTTCAGGAAACGGTATGGTAAAAGTTTTGATATCATTTACAACCATATCAAGAAGATACGCATGAAAACCTTCAACAGGGCGATTATTATGTTCTGTAACTAAGTAAATAACATCTTGTTGATTAGCAACTTCTTTATCTCCGACCTTTGCTATGAGATCAATAGTTATTTGATCATCATTTTCTACTGCTCGTTCCATTGGTACCCAATTAGAATTTGCCCAACGCAAATCGGTTATTACTGCTTCAATTTGTTCTTCAGGAATAATTACAGGTTCTTTTGGGACACGTATTTCTGTATATGCATCTAAAGTTACTTTGGGCTCTAACCCAATATTTATTTTTAATGTTAGAGGATCTTCTGAAACTATATTCACTAAAGGTC